>JAJYSQ010000281.1 GCA_021793495.1 Actinomycetes bacterium | reverse complement strand
TCGCCGCCGAGCAGTACCGGCTCTCCCCGTCGGCCGCGGCGACCGTGCGCGAGTACCTGGCCCTGCGGATGGCCCAGCCACGGTTCGCCAACGCCCGCAGCGTCCGCAACGCGATCGAGCGGGCCCGACTCCGGCACGCGAACCGGGTGCTGGCCAGCCCGGTACCGGTCGGACGGGAGGAGCTGATGACCCTGGGGTCCGAGGACTTCCTCGGCAGTCGCGTGTTCTCGGAGTCCGGTGACACCCCGGAGATGCCCATCTGATAAAGTCTGCAAGTCATGAGGTCATCACAACGCTCGCCGGCGACCACCGGCACTCGTCGAACCAGTGACCCGCGATGAGCCCCACCCCTCTGTCGGTGCTCAAGGCAGACTTCTTCAAGAGCCTGGCGCACCCGGCGCGGATCCGGGTGCTGGAGATCCTCAGCGCCGGGGACGCCTCGGTGGCCCAGCTGCTGCCTCAGGTCGGCCTCGAACCCTCTCACCTGTCCCAACAGCTTGCGGTGCTGCGCCGGGTCGGGCTGGTCACCAGCGCCCGTGAGGGCTCGTCGGTCGTGTACTCCCTCGCGGTCCCCCAGGTCGCCGAGCTGCTCGCGGTGGCCCGGTCCGTGCTGGACTCGCTGCTCGCCGAGAACGTCGAGCTGCTGACGGACCTGCGCCGGGAGCCGGAGCCGACCGCGGTGCCCCCGGGCGTCGAGACCGAGAGCTGACCCGTGGGCATCCTGCGCACGATCATCGCGGCCGGGCGGGTGGCCGAGCCCGCTGGGCCGCCACCGGCCGGTGAGGACCTTCCGGCCGCAGCACGGCTGCGCGGGTCCCTCCAGCTGCGGCACGTGGACGCCGGGTCGTGCGGCGGGTGCGAGCTGGAGATCGCCGGGTGCTTCTCCCCGGTCTATGACGCCGAACGGTTCGGTGCCCGGCTGGTGGCCTCGCCCCGGCACGCCGACGGGCTGCTGGTCACCGGGGTCGTCACCCAGAACATGGCTCAGGCCGTACGTGAGACCCACCGCGCGCTCCCGGAGCCGGCGATCGTGATCGCGGTCGGGGAGTGCGCGTGCAACGGCGGGGAGCTCGACGACGGTTACGGCGTCGTCGGCCCGGTCTCCTCGGTCCTGCCGGTGGACCTCGAGGTCCACGGCTGCCCACCGCACCCGGACGCCATCATCGCCGCGCTGCGCCGGGTCACCGGCCGGTGAGCGCCACCGGGCTCGGCGCGGTGCTCGTCGTGGTGGCCGCGGTCGCCGGCGGTATCGGCACCGCGCTGTCTCCACGTCGGGTCCGACCCTGGTCGGCCGGGAGCGCGACCGCCCTGGTCGGGCTGGCCGGCGGGGTGCTCGGCCTGTCCGCCCTGCGCCAGGGCTTGGCGCCGGTCACGATCGGATGGCTGCTCCCGCTCATCGGCACGACCGTGGCCGCCGACGGTCTGTCCGCGCTGTTCGTCCTGCTGGTGGCCGCGGTCACCGTAGCCACCGGCGTCTACACCGTCGGATACGCCCAGCGCACCCCGATGGCCCGGACCACAGCGGGGATGCTCCCGCTGTTCGCCGGGGCGATGACGCTGGTCCCGATCGCCGCGTCGGTCGGCACGTTCCTGGTGCTGTGGGAGCTGATGGCGGGCGCCTCGGTCGTCCTGGTGCTCGCCGAGCACCACCATGCCGAGGTGCGGGCCGCAGGGCTGCTCTACGCGGTCATGACCCACCTGGGGTTCCTGGCGATCCTGGCGGGACTCGTTGCGTTCGCCACCGCGGCACACGGGCAGGGGTTCGCGGGCCTGGCCGCCCACGGTCCGAGCCTTTCCCCCGGGCTGCGCACGCTCGTGTTCCTGCTGACCGCTCTCGGCTTCTCCTCGAAGGCGGGGCTGCTGCCCCTGCACGGGTGGCTGCCCCGGGCCCACCCGGCGGCGCCCAGCCCGGTCTCCGCCTTGATGAGCGCGGCCATGGTGGCCCTCGGGGTGTACGGGCTGTTGCGCGTCGACGTGACCCTGCTCGGGTCGGGACCACGCTGGTGGGCCCTCAGCCTGCTGCTGGTCGGCGTGGCCAGCGCGGTCTACGGCGCGTTGCAGTCGTCGATGGCCACCGACCTCAAACGGCTGTTCGCCTACTCGACGAGCGAGAACATGGGGCTGGTGACCGTCGGCGTCGGCCTGTCGATGCTGCTGGTGGGGTCCGGGCAGCCGGTGGTCGCCGCGCTGGCGCTGACCGCGGCGCTGCTGCACCTGCTGGCGCACGGGGCGTTCAAGACCCTCGCGTTCCTGTCGGCCGGCTCGGTGCAGGTGGGTACGGGGGTGCGGGACCTCGACCTGCTCGGCGGGCTGGTCCGACCGATGCCGGTGACCACCCTGATGACCGGTCTCGCGGCCCTGGGAGCGGCCGGGCTGCCCTTGGGCGCGGGCTTCGTCGGCGAGTGGCTGCTGCTGCAGGCGTTGGTCCACGGGCTCGCCGGGGCCGACGTCGTGGTGGCCCTGGTGATCCCTCTGACGCTGGGAGCCGTCGCCCTGACCTCGGGGCTGAGCGTCGCGGCCATGGTCAAGGCCGTGGGGGTCGGGATGCTGGCCCGGCCGCGCAGCCACGCGGCGCGCGCCGCGGTCGAGGCACCCGCCACGATGATCGCTGGCATGGGCCTGGCGGCCACGGCCAGCATCGTGGCCGGCCTCGCCCCGGTCCTGCTGGCCGCACCGGTCGGCGCCGGCCTGGGTGTCCTGGCACCGGGGCTGCCGGTCGCCGCCCGACCCCTGATGGGGGTGACCCTGCGGGTGCCCGGGCTCGCCGGTGAGCTCTCCCCCACCCTGCTGGCCGCGGTCATGACCGTGGCGGTGCTGGTGGCCGGGGCGCTCGGCCTGCTCGGCACCCGTCGCCGTCCGCCGGCCCGTCCGGTGCCCGCCTGGGCCGGCGGGGCGTTGGAGCCCGGACCTCGCCAGCAGTACACCGCCACCTCGTTCGCCGAACCCCTGCAGCGGGTCTTCGACGACGTCCTCTCCCCGCAGGTCGATGTGGACGTCACGCACTACGCGGAGTCGGCGTACCTGGTCCAACGGGTCCGCTTCAGCCACTCTCTGCCGGATGCGGTCGAGGTCCGGCTCTACGCGCCGGTGGTCCGGGCGGTGGTGCGCGGGGCCGAGCTGGTACGCCGGGCGCACACCGGGCGCATCCACCTCTACCTGGCGTACGGCCTGGCCGGGCTCCTGGTCGTCCTGGTGGTGGCCCGGTGAGCGTCGTGGCGGTGCTGGGCACCGGGCTGCAGCTGCTCCTGGTGGGCCTGGGAGCTCCCGTGCTCGCCGGGGCCATGCGCCAGGTCCGCGCCCAGCTGGAGGGCCGCCAGGGAGCCGGCGTGGCCCAGCCCTGGCGTGACCTGCGCAAGCTGTGGGGACGACAGCTGCTCGACCCGGCGGGCACCACGATCGTCTTCCGGGCCGCCCCCGTGGTCCTGGCCGGTTCGGCGCTCGCGGTCACCGCGGTCGCTCCGCTGGTCGCGCTGCGCGGGCCCCTCGCCGGGAGCGACGACCTGTTCGCCGTGGTCGGCCTGCTGCTGCTCGGGACCGTGGCCCTGGCCCTGGGAGCCCTGGACACCGCCACCGCGTTCGGCGGGATGGGCGCCAGCCGCGAGACCACGATCGCGGCGCTGGTCGAGCCGACCATCCTGGTCGCGGTGCTCGCCTTGTCCGTGCGCGCCGGCTCGTCGAACCTCAGCGCGATCGTCTCTGCCGCGCTGACCCGCCCGGGGCAGATGGTCTCCCCGGCTACCGCGCTGGCGTTCGTCGCCCTGGAGATCGGA
>JAJYSQ010000280.1 GCA_021793495.1 Actinomycetes bacterium | reverse complement strand
CATTGCCTTCGGCACGATCGTGGTGGTGGTCATGTACCACGTGCTGCGGGTGCTCGCCCCGGCCCACATGACCCGGGAGCTGGTCCAGCCGGGCATCGCCTACGAAGGCGGCACCAGCATGTCCAGCGGGGAGTTCACCACGCCCGAGGGTGAGGTGTCACCGTTCAAGGAGACCGAGTGAGCACACCCGGCCTGGTTCGGCCCGGGGTGTCCGGGTGAAGCCGTCGCCGTTCACGTACCACGCGCCGCGGACCGTCGAGGCGACCCTGGGTCTGCTCGACGGTCTGGGTGACCACGCCAAGGTGTTGGCTGGTGGTCAGAGCCTGCTCCCGTTGCTGTCCATGCGGCTGGCGGCTCCGGAGCACCTGGTGGACATCAACCGGGTCGTCGGGCTGGACCGGCTCGAGGTCAGCCCGGCGGGGGTACGGGTCGGCGCGCTCGTGCGGCACGCCCGGCTCGAGTCCGATCCGGAGGTCGCCGAGGTCCTGCCGCTGCTGGGACGAGCACTTCGGCAGGTGGCGCACCCGACCATCCGCAACCGTGGCACCACGGTGGGCAGCCTGGTGCACGCCGACCCGGCCGCCGAGATGCCCGCGGTGCTGGTCCTCCTGGGCGGCAGCGTCGAGCTGGCGTCGGCGACGGGGATCCGGACGGTAGCGGCCGAGGAGTTCTTCCGTGGCCCGCTCGAGGCGGACCTGCGTCCTGGGGAGCTGGCCACCTCGGCGTGGTTCCCGGCCACCGGCCCCGCGACCGGGACGGCGTTCCTCGAGCTGTCTCGTCGCCACGGGGACTACGCCCTGGTCGGCCTGGCCGCCGCGGTCGACCTGGACGACCAGGGGCGGATCGCCTCGGCCCGGGTGGCCTACCTGTCCGTGGGGCCGACGCCGATCCTGCTGGACCTCACCGCAGCGGTGTCCGGGGCCACGCCGGGGGGCGCCGACTGGGCCGGGGCCGGCGCGTTGGCCGCCGAGCAGGTCGACCCTGACTCCGATGTGCACGCCGATGCCGCCTACCGCCGGCACCTGGTCCGCGTGCTCACTGCCCGGGGGTCGGCGCACGCCGCCGCTGACGCGACCGCACGCTCGTCCCACCCACCGCAGGAGGCCCAGTGAGCGAGCAGACCGCGACGGTCACCCTCGAGGTCAACGGGGTGGTGTACCGACCCACCCTGCCGGTGCGCCGGCTGCTCTCCGACGCGCTGCGCCACGACCTGGGGCTGACCGGTACCCACGTCGGGTGCGAGCACGGGGTGTGCGGGGCGTGCACCGTGCTGGTCGACGGGGCACCGATGCGGTCCTGCCTGCTGCTCGCGGTGGGCATGGAGGGCACGCGGATCACCACGGTCGAAGGGCTCGCGGCGTCCGACGGGACTCTCGGGCCCGAGCAGCAGGCGTTCGTCGACTCGCACGCGCTGCAGTGCGGCTTCTGCACCCCGGGGTTCCTGACGACCATCCACGCCTTCCTGAACGAGGTGCCCGCCCCGGACGAGCAGCAGGCTCGCGACGCGATCAGCGGCAACCTCTGCCGGTGCACCGGCTACCAGAACATCGTCACCGCCGTGCTGCGAGCCGCCGAGCTGCGAGCCGCCGCCGGTGCGGACGCTCCGGGGGTGGGGGCGTGACCACCCAGCTGTTCGGCGAGCGGATCGCCCGCCGGGAGGACCCGAGGCTGGTGGTGGGTGCCGGACGGTACCTGGACGACCTCGGCGAGGGTGCCTACGCGGCCGCGTTCGTCCGCAGCCCGTTTGCGCACGCCCGGATCCGCGACATCGACGTCTCCGGCGTGCTGGACGTCGACGGCGTGGTCGCGGTCTACACCTACGACGACCTGGTGGCCGCGACCGGGACCTCGCTGGCCGAACCACTCCCCCTGCTGATCCCGCACCCGGGGATGCATGCCCCGCGCACCGGGTCCGCCTTGGCCCGCGACGTCGTGCACCACGTGGGGCAGGCCGTGGCCATGGTGGTGGCCACCGACCGGTACGTCGCCGAGGACGCCGCCGAACGGATCCAGGTGGCGTACGACGAGCTCCCGGTGGTGATCGGTATCGACGCCGCCCGTCGCGCGGAGCACGCGGTGCACCCGGACGTGGCCGACAACGTCGCCGCCCATCTGGTGCAGCAGGTCGGCGACGTGGACGCCGGGATGTCTGCCGCCGGGCACGTGCTCGAGCTGGAGCTGTCCGTCGAGCGCAGCGCGAGCATGCCCTTGGAGGGCAAGGGGGTGCTGGCCCGCTGGGACACCGACGACGGGTCGCTGCGCGTGCACACGTCCACCCAGGCCGCGACCAGCGTGCGGGCCGCGGTGGCCGCGAAGCTCGGCCTGCCCCTGGACAAGGTCGAGGTGGTCACCCCGGACGTCGGCGGCGGCTTCGGGGTGAAGATCATGCACCCATGGCCCGAGGAGGTCCTGGTCTCGTGGGCGGCGATCGGGCTGCGCCACCCCGTCAAGTGGGTGGAGGACCGGCGCGAGCACTTCATCTCCAGCGCCCACGAGCGCGGTCAGGAGCACCAGGTCCGCGTCGGGTTCGACGACCAGGGCCGGGTGCTCGCCCTCGACGTACGCTTCTGGCACGACAACGGCGCGTTCACCCCCTACGGGATCATCGTGCCGATCATCACCTCCACCCAGCTGCTCGGGCCGTACCAGCCGGGGGCGTACCGGGTGGAGTTCTGGTCGCTGTACACCAACACGGTCATGGTCACTCCCTACCGCGGGGCCGGGCGTCCGCAGGGCGTGTACGTCATGGAACGCACCATGGACGCGATCGCTGCCTACCTGGGCCTGGACCGTACGCTGGTCCGCGAGCGCAACTTCATCACTCCCGACCAGATGCCGTACGACCAGGGGCTGCTGTTCCAGGACGGACGGCCGCTGATCTACGACTCCGGGGACTTCCCGGCGTTGCTGGCCATGCTCAAGCAGATGGTGGGGTGGGACGAGTTCGAGACCGTCCGGGCGCAGGCCCGCGCCGAGGGCCGGCGGGTCGGCATCGGCCTGGCCTGCTACGTGGAGGGCACCGGGGTCGGCCCGTACGAGGGGGGTCACGTGCAGATCGACACGGCCGGGCGCGTTCTGGTGGCCACCGGCCTGACCAGCCAGGGCCAGGGGCACCAGACGGTGTTCGCCCAGATCGTCGCTGACGAGCTGGGGGTGAGCATCGACGACGTGGTGGTCACCACCGGTGACACCCGGCGGTTCGCCTACGCGGTGGGCACCTTCGCCTCCCGGGCCGCGGTGATGAGCGGGAATGCCGTGGCCCTGGCCGCCCGTCGCGTGCGCCAGAAGGTGCTGCAGGTGGCGGCCCGGTCCCTGGAAGCCGATCCCGGCGACCTGGAGATCGTTGATGGCGTGGTCCGGGTGAAGGGTAATCCGTCGGTGGCGATGCCGCTGGGCACGGTGGCGGTGCTGTCCAACCCGCTGCGGTACGCCTTCGACGAGGCGGCGAAGGCGGCCACCCAGTTCGCCTCACCGGCCGACCCCAGGCGCCCGCCGGTCGACGACGACGACGAGCCGGGCCTGGAGGGCACCGACTACTACTCCCCGGTACGCTCGACCTTTGCCTCCGGGATGCACGCCGCGGTGGTCGAGACCGACCCGGACACCGCCGAGATCCGGGTCCTGCGCTACTGCGTGGTGCACGACTGCGGCCGGCTGATCAACCCGATGATCGTCGAGGGCCAGATCCACGGCGGCGTCGCACAGGGTGTCGGCGGCGCGCTCTACGAGCGGATGGAGTACGACGAGTCCGGTCAGCTCGTCAACGCGTCCTTCATGGAC
>JAJYSQ010000279.1 GCA_021793495.1 Actinomycetes bacterium | reverse complement strand
GAAGCGTCATCTGGCACCCGGCACGGTGCCCCGGATCATCGCGTTCGCCCGGCCGTACCGCCGGAGCATCGGCGTGTACCTGGCGCTCGTGGTCATCGACGCGGCGCTGGTGGTGGCCGCGCCCCTGCTGCTGCGCGAGATCATCGACCGTGGCGTGCTGGCCCACAACGGCGCCGTGGTGGTGCGGCTGTCCCTGGTCGTGGCCGGACTGGCCGTGCTGGCCGCCGGGATCAGCCTCGTGCAGCGCTGGTACTCCGCTCGGATCGGTGAAGGCCTGATCTACGACCTGCGGACGCGGGTGTTCCACCACGTCCAGGAGATGCCGGTGGCGTTCTTCACCCGCACCCAGACCGGGGCGCTGATCTCCCGGCTGAACAACGACGTCCTCGGTGCCCAGCAGGCGTTCACCTCCACCCTGTCGGGCGTGGTCTCCAACGTGGTCAGCTTCGTGCTCGTGGTCGCGGCCATGGCGGTGCTGTCGTGGCAGATCACCGTGGCATCGATGCTGCTGCTGCCGGTGTTCCTGCTGCCCGCGCGGTGGGTCGGACGTCGGTTGCAGACCCTGGCCCGGCGCGGGATGGCGTTGAACGCGGACATGAGCACGTCGATGAGCGAGCGGTTCAACGTGGCCGGCGCCATGCTGGTCAAGCTGTTCGGCCGGCCGGAGCAGGAGGATGCGTCGTTCTCCTCGCGGGCCGCCGGGGTCCGCGACATCGGCGTGCGCCAGGCGATGCTCGGGCGGGTCTTCCTCGCCTCGCTGACCCTGGTCACCGCGCTGGCCACCGCGTTGGTGTACGGGCTGGGCGGGGTGTACGCGGCCCGCGGCGAGATCCAGGTCGGCACCCTGGTGGCGCTGACCGCTCTGCTGGGACGGCTGTACGGCCCGATGACGGCGCTGAGCAACGTCCAGGTCGACGTCATGACCGCCCTGGTCTCTTTCGAACGGGTGTTCGAGGTCCTGGACCTGACCCCGATGGTCGCCGACCGTCCCGGAGCACTCCCGCTGCCGGACCCGGGGCCGGCCGGGATGGGCGTGGCGTTCGACCACGTGTCCTTCCACTACCCGAGCGCGCAGGAGGTCTCCCTGGCCTCGCTGGAGTCGGTCGCGGTGCTCGACCAGGCTCCGAGCGTCCCGGTGCTGCAGGACGTGTCCTTCGTCGCCCCGGCGGGGCAGATGACCGCCCTGGTCGGGCCGTCGGGTGCCGGCAAGACCACGATCGCCGCGCTGGTCGCCCGGTTCTACGACCCGACCGTCGGTGTCGTGCGCATCGGCGGGGTGGACATCCGCGAGGTCACCCAGCTCTCGGTCCGCCAGGTCGTCGGGGTGGTCACCCAGGACGCCCACATGTTCCACGACACGATCCGGGCGAACCTGCTCTACGCCCGGCCCGAGGCCGGCGAGGCCGAGCTGGTCCAGGCCACGCGAGCCGCGCAGATCTGGCCGCTGATCGCGGGGCTGCCCGACGGGCTGGACACCGTGGTCGGCGATCGCGGGTACCGGCTGTCCGGCGGGGAGAAGCAACGCCTGGCGATCGCCCGGCTGCTGCTGAAGGCCCCGTCGATCGTGGTGCTCGACGAGGCCACCGCCCACCTGGACTCCGAGTCCGAGGCGGGGGTGCAGGCCGCGCTGGCCTACGCGTTGACCGGCCGGACGTCTCTGGTGATCGCGCACCGGCTGTCCACGATCCGGGCCGCCCAGCAGATCCTGGTGGTCGACGACGGGCGGATCGTGGCCCGAGGCACCCACGAGCAGCTGCTGGAGGCCGGCGGGTTGTACGCCGACCTGTACCGCACCCAGTTCGCCGCTGGCGAGCACCCGGCGGCCAGCACGCCGGTGTGAGCCCGCGGCTGCTCGTCTACAGCGCGCGCAGCATGCCGCCGTCGACGGCGACCAGCGTCCCGGACACGTAGGAGGCCGCGGGAGACAGCAGGAAGGCGGCCACCTGGCCGAGCTCCTCGGGGCGCCCGTACCGGCGCAGCGGGATCCGGTCCTCGTGGGCGCGCCGTACCGTCTCCGGTCGCCCGGTCGCCGCGTCCAGCTCCCGGACCCGGTCGGTGTCCACCCGTCCCGGGAGCACGGCGTTCACCCGGATCCCCCGGGGGCCCAGCTCGTCGGCCAGGGTCTTGGCCGCCATCGCCAGCCCCGGGCGCAGGCCGTTGGACACCGCCAGCCCCTCGATGGGAGAGCGCACCGAGGTGGACAGCACGAACAGGATCGAACCGCCCTCACCGAGCGAGATCGCACCGGCCCGGGCAATCCGCAGGGGGCCGAGGAAGACCGACTCGAACGAGACGCGCCAGGCGTCGTCCTTCGTCGTGCTGACCGCCCCTCCGGGAGGACCTCCGACGCTGACCAGGACCCCGTCGAAGCGCTCGTACCGGGCCATGGCCGCGGCCACCAGCCGGGTCTCGAGCCCGGGGTCGGCCAGGTCGCCGTCGATGGCCAGCGCATGGTCCGGGCCGCCGAGCTCCGCGGCAGCCTTGACCAGCCGCTCCTCGTCCCGGGCGCACAGCACCACGCGGGCCCCGTCGGCCACCAGGGCGGCGGCGGTGGCGAACCCCAGTCCTCGACTGCCCCCCGTGACGACGTAGACCCGCCCGGCCAGCCCCAGATCCATGCCCGCAGCGTACGCGGACTCACCGGCCCGGCGGGGCAAGGCACGCCGGGGGAGCCCTGCTCAGCCCGGCTGACCAGCCGCCCGGGCGGCGGCCAGCCGGCGAGCCGAGTTCACCAGCCCCACGTGGGTGAAGGCCTGGGGGAAGTTGCCGACCTGGCGCCGGTGGGTGGGGTCGTACTCCTCGGACAGCAGCCCGACGTCGTTGGCCAGCGCCAGGAGCCGCTCGAAGAGCTCTTCGGCCCGCTCGAGCCGGCCGGTCAGGGCCAGCGCGTCGACCATCCAGAAGCTGCAGGCCAGGAACGCACCCTCGCTGCCCGGCAGGCCATCGACCCCACCGACCCCCGGGTCGTACCGGCGCACGAAGCCGTCCTGGGTCAGCCCCGCGGCGATCGCATCCACCGTGCCGATCACCCGGGGGTCGTCGCCGGGCAGGAAGCCCAGCTGCGGCATGAGCAGCACGGCGGCGTCCAGCTCGGGCGAACCGTAGGACTGGGTGAAGGTGTTGCGCACCGGGTCGTAGGCGCGCGCGCAGACGTCGGCGTGGATCTCGTCCCGGACCGCTCGCCACCGCGCCGCCGTCGGGTGGTGGCCGGCGCGCTCGGCGATCCGGGCACCGGAGTCGAACGCCGCCCAGGCCAGCATCTTCGAGTGGGTGAAGTGCCGGCGGGGCCCGCGGACCTCCCACAGCCCCTCGTCGGGCTGACGCCACCCCGTCTGCAGCCAGCCGAGCAGCGCGTCGACGATGTGCAGCACGGAGGGGTCCTGCTCCATGCCTTCGGCCTGCGCCCGGTCGAGGGTGGAGACGACCTCGCCGTACACGTCGAGCTGCAGCTGGCCGGAGGCGGCGTTGCCGATCCTCACCGGGGCGGAGCGCTCGTAGCCGGGCAGCCACTCGAGCTCGAACTCGGTCAGCCGACGCTCACCGGCCAGCCCGTACATGATCTGCAGGTCCGCGGGGTCCCCGGCGATCGCCCGCAGCAGCCAGCCCCGCCAGTCCGCCGCCTCCTGCAGGTGCCCGGACCTGACCAGGGCCTGCAGGGTCAGGGTGGCGTCGCGCAGCCAGCAGTACCGGTAGTCCCAGTTGCGGACCCCCCCGACCTCCTCGGGCAGCGAGGTGGTCGGCGCGGCGACGATCCCGCCGGTCGGCTCGTAGATCAGCGCTTTCAAGGTGATCAGCGAC
>JAJYSQ010000278.1 GCA_021793495.1 Actinomycetes bacterium | reverse complement strand
CCCCGGACACTATGTGAGCTCGGTGTTCTCGTCGCCCGGCGTTCACCAGGTGGCCCTGACTGTACGGTGGAGAGCAACGTGGACGGTGGGTGGGATCACCGTGCCGCTGCCGGACGTGGTGACCCGGTCCGACGTCGCCGTACCGGTCCGCGAGGCTCGTGCTGAACTTGTCCAGGACTCCCCTGCTCGGTGATCTGGAAGGTCAGCGGAGCATCGAGCAGGTCGCGGTAGCACGATCACCGTGCGTACGCCGCCACGAAGTCCCGGCTGGCGTGGTGGAAGTACCGGTCCGCCGGTTCCCAGAAGTTCACCAGCTTGTGCGGGATCGGCGCCGCAACGTTGGAGGTCTGCTGATACCACATGTACGACACCCACGCCGGATTGATGTCCAGCTGCATGGCCCGTACGGCTCCGGCGCGCTGCAGGATCATAGCCAGGTCAGCGACAGAAAGGGCAGGGCCGGTCGCGTACACGAGGTTCCCATTCTTGGTGATGCCGATCCCCGACCGCCACACGTAGTAGGCGCCTTTGATCGTCAATCCCCAGCCGAGCTCGATGTTGTGGTAGACGCTCGGCAGCACGTGGCCATGATCGACCAGCAGGGTGAGGTTCTGGCGTACCCCCGTCACCTGGGGAGTCATCGTCACCTCGGAACCCCATGAGCCGATATTGATAGTTCCGTTGGCATTGAAGACCATGGACGCCGCCCCGGCGACCAAGGGCGCGGCGTACCGTCCATTCTGGTAGTATCCGCCGTGCGCATCGGGCAGTTTGAACCCATTGTTGAACGTGGCCAGCAGGCCTACCCGGGCCGTCGGGGGCACGGTGTCAGGCTGATTCCACCAGGAGAGGTTTCCGGGCTGGGACCAGCCCGGGTGCTGCACGAATCTGATGAGCTTCTGGTCCATCCACGCCACCCCCGTCAGGTACGACGTGTGCTGACTATCCGGACGCAGGTAGGTGACTTGGATCGCCGGCTGGCCATGAACGGTTTCGACCGGCTTGAACACCCCCTCGCCGGGCAGGCCGGGAGTGACCAGCGGGGCCAGCGGGGCGTGCAGGGCAACGGTGGCGACCGTGCTGGCCCGCTGCTGCGGATGCAGGACATGAGTCGTGGAGCCAGTGAGATCCCCGGCGAGGATCGCGGTGTTCGGAGCCCCGCCGACCTTGGGTGGGGCGAGCCGGTACTGGGCCTGCTCGAGCATGCTGACGACCGTCGAGAACCCATGGCCTCGGGCCCACTCGGCGACCCGGGCCACCACGGTGGACGAGCCCGGTGCGGTCAGCGCCGTGCCCAGCGACCAGCCGGTCGAGACGACCAGCACGATGAGGGCTGTGCTGAGGACCCGGCCCAGCCAGCTACGGGCGAGCCACCGTCCGGTTCGGCGCCACCGTCGGGGGCGTGGTCGGCCGGGGTGCGGTGGACGGCTCGTCGCCGAGGGTGCCGAACCGGTGCTCGTCGAGGACTCCACGACTCCCCCGACGTCGGCGGGACCCGACATGTTCCCTTCGCCCCGATTCTTCAGTGAGTCTTCAGGACGCGACACCCATGGCCCGGTGCTTCCGCCCTGGACGCCGTGCGGACAGAATGTGGGGGGTGCGCGGATCCATCGAGTATGAGTTCGAACACCTCGTGCTCCCTCGCGGGACCTCTCGGGCGGACGCACGTCGCTTGTTGACCGACCGAGCCGAGTACGGCCACTGGGAGCTTGCGCGCCTGCGGCTCAACCCAGACGGATCGCGCCGGGTCTGGTTGCGACGAACGATCATCCGTGCGACTCGTACGAGCTGACCAGGGCAGCTCCCCAGACGGATCGCTCAGCATGAGTCGAGGAACCGGTCCAGTACCCGTACGCCGAAGTGCAGCGCCTCGACGGGGACACGCTCGTCGACCCCGTGGAACAGCGCGGCGAAGTCCAACCCTGGAGGCAGTAGGAGCGGGGTGAAGCCGTACCCGATGATGCCCAGCGTCGAGAACGCCTTGTTGTCTGTGCCACCCGACATCGTGTACGGCACGACGTGGGCTCCGGAGTCCTCGTCCTGAAGGCTGGTGATCATCGCCTCGATCAGTGGCCCGGAGAACTCGGTTTCCAGCGCGACGTCCGAGATGATGGTCTCCCGGCGCACTCCGGGGCCGATCAGCGAGTCGATGGTGTCGTACAGCTCGTGCTCGTACCCGGGGAGGAAGCGCGCGTCGATCTCGGCGGTCGCCTGCTGCGGGATGACGTTCGTCTTGTACCCGGCGGTGAGCCGGGTCGGGTTCGCGGTGTTGCGCACGACGGCACCCAGCATCCGGGCGATCCCACCCAGGGCGTCGAGAGAGGCGATCGGGTCGGCCGGGTCGTACGGGACCCCGGTGACCTCGGCCAGCTCATCGAGCAGCCGTCGTACCGTGGGAGTCAGGCGGACGGGCCACCGATGGGTGCCGACGCGGGTCACCGCTTCGGCCAGTCGGGTGACCGCGTTGTCCTCGTGCACCATCGACCCGTGGCCGGCCCGTCCTTCGGCTACGAGCCGTAGCCAGGCAATGCCCTTTTCCGCGGTCTCGACCAGGTAGAGGCGTTCGGGCGCGCCGGTGCGGCCCGGCACGGTGACCGAGAACCCGCCGACCTCGCTGATCGCCTCACTGCACCCCTCGACCAGGTCGGGCCGATGGTCGACGATCCAGTGTGATCCGTGCACGCTGCCGGACTCCTCGTCGGCCAGGAACGCCACCACGACGTCGCGTGGCGGCTGGTGCCCGGCCTGGGCCCAGGAGCGGATGAGCGCGAGCATCATCGCGTCCGCACCCTTCATGTCGACCGCGCCACGGCCCCACAGGTAACCGTCACGGATCTCCCCGGCGAACGGGTCGACCTGCCAGTCCTCGCGGCGTGCGGGTACGACGTCGAGGTGGCCGTGCCACAGCAGTCCGGGACGCCCTGGGTCACGTCCTGCGAGGCGTGCAACCAGCGAGCTGCGCCCGGGTGCTGCCTCGACCAGCTCGGTCTCGACGCCGACCTCATCGAGCAGGGCGGCGACGTACTCGGCGGCCTTCCGCTCCCCCGGGCCCGAGCCGTCTCCATAGTTCGAGGTGTCGATGGCGATCAGTTCCGAGGCGATGCGCACCGCCTCTTCCTGGACGTGCAGGGCTGCGCGGGTGTCCGATGGGTCCGATGGGCCGGGGAGGATTCGTGCCGTGGCGGCAGGGTCATCGGCGTCGCGGTGGTCGGTCATGCGTCCATCCTGGACCCTGGAGGTGGAGCTCGGCGAGGCGCGCTGCGGCGCCTGGATGTCGGAGGCTTTGGTATCGTCTCGTTCGCTGTCGGTCCAGACCGGCGGTTCACGTCCGGGTGGCGGAATAGGCAGACGCGCTAGCTTGAGGTGCTAGTGCCCGCAAGGGCATGGGGGTTCAAGTCCCCCCTCGGACACGTCCTGCGGGGAAGGAACCCCATCTGGGTGTGAGCCAGTTCACACGATGAGCGATCGTTTCGTCCGGAATTGTCCGGTTCTCGAGAGTGTCCCGGTGTTCGAGGACCGCACCATCCGGTAGACACCCCGCAGACGGCTGCCCGCTGGCCCGCGCCACCGGGTGTGCCGGCCGCACACTCCTGGCCGCCACGGCCGGGAGGCGTCGTCAGCGCCCAGATGACCCCGTTCTGTAGGTGGACGCGCGTTCAGCGCGATTCGTCAGTTCCCGTGGCGAGCGCTCCGTCCACTTCCAGCATCGGAGTACGACAGACGTGCCCCCGAGGAGCGGGTTGAGTGTGAGACCGGCGGCCAGAGACAGGCCAGGTCGCCGGCTCTCGACGCCTCAGCCGCATCCCTCACCCGCTTCTGGGCA
>JAJYSQ010000277.1 GCA_021793495.1 Actinomycetes bacterium | reverse complement strand
GACCGGCACCGGGCTGTTGCGCAGGATCCACTCGCGGGTGGTGTGGATGTCGCGTCCGGTCGAGAGGTCCATGACGGTGTCGGCACCCCACCGGGTGGCCCACACCATCTTGTCGACCTCCTCCTCGATGGAGGAGAGCACCGCCGAGTTTCCGATGTTGGCGTTGATCTTCACCAGGAATTCGCGGCCGATGACCATCGGCTCGGACTCGGGGTGGTTGACGTTGGCGGGAATCACCGCGCGGCCACGCGCCACCTCCTCGCGCACCCGCTCGGCGGAAACGCCCTCGCGCACGGCGACGAACTCCATCTCGGCGGTGACGACCCCCCGGCGGGCGTAGGCCAGCTGGGTCACCGCCACGTCCGAGCGGGCCCGGAGCTGGCCACGGCCGGCGCCGGGCCCGGTATCGTCACGCTCGGCGATCCACCCGGAGCGCAGCGCGGGCAGGCCACGGTGCAGATCCACCTGGTGGGCCGGGTCCGTGTAAGGACCGGAACTGTCGTAGAGGACCACCGAGTCCCCGGTGGTGAGCACGACCTCGCGCATCGGCACCCGCAGATCGGCCCGCCCTGCGACCAGGTAGGTCTTGCGGCTCCCGGTCACCACGGCGTCGGCACCTGGGTACTTCTCGTTCGCCGTCATAGCACTCCTCCCTTCGCCGGCATGACCCGGATCAGGTGATAGCGGTCGGCGGCACCGAACAGCCGCCCTCTCAGCCTGGTCTGACCAGACTCCCGCGGGACTCTTGAGACCCTACGCGACCGCTTCGCGGCGGACCAGCGCCCCCCGTGGCACGCGTGGCACGGATGACGGGCGCGACGCCGGTGTCAGGGCAGGACCCAGTCGACCCCGATGTCCAGCGCGGGTGCCGAGTGGGTCAACGCACCGACGGCCAGGTAGTCCACGCCGGTCTCGGCCACGGTCCGGGCGGTGGACACGGTGATCCCCCCCGAGGCTTCGGTGCGGGCCCGTCCGGCAGCCAGCGCGACGGCCGCCGCCAGGGTGTCCAGGTCCATGTTGTCCAGCAGCAGCAGGTCGCACCCCAGGTCGAGCGCCTCGACCACCTGCTCCAACGACTCGACCTCCACCTCCAGAGGCAGCCCGGGGGCGGTCCGACGGGCCGCCCGCACGGCAGCGCCCAGCCCGCCCAGGGCGGCGATGTGGTTGTCCTTGACCAGCAGGGCGTCACCCAGACCCATGCGGTGGTTGGTACCGCCCCCGATACGCACCGCGTACTTCTCGAGCACGCGCAGCCCCAGGGTGGTCTTGCGGGTGTCGCGTACGACCACGCCGGTCCCGGCGACGGCGGCCACGAATCGGGCTGTCGTGGTGGCCACCCCCGACAGGTGGCCGAGCAGGTTGAGCATCGTGCGTTCCGCGGCGAGCAGGCTCGCCGCGGGCCCGGTGAGACGGGCCAGCACCGCCCCGGCGGGGACGGTCTGCCCGTCCGCTCCCACCAGCTGGACACTGGCGGGCTCGTGGTCGGGCTGGTAGGCAGAGACCGCGGCAGCAACCGGGGCCAAACCGGGCAACCCGGCCACGACCCCGGGCCGGCGGGTGACCAGGACGGCGGCGGCCGGGCTGACCCCGGCACCAGCCCCGGTCGGGTCGCCAGCCCCGAGATCCTCGGCCACCCCCCGTTCGGCGGCGGCACGGAACTCGGCCATGGGAACAGCGTCTCCGCCCATCACCGATCTCCTCCGGTCACGCCTGGGCCGAGACCGGCCGCGCCGACCGGGACGGTCTGCAGGACCAGGCTCCCCTCGGGGTTCCGCGCGACCGTCTGGTGGACCCGCCATGCATCGAGGCTGCCAGGAGCGTCCCGACGCCAGTGGGCACCGCGGGACTCCCTACGGCTGGCGGCCGCCACCGTCACGGTCGCGGCCAGGACGAACAGGTTGGCCACCTCCCAACCGTCCGGTCCGACGCCACAGCTGGCCTGCGGGGTCCTGCGGACCAGCCCGGCGTGCAACCCAGCCAGCCCGTCACCGTCGCGGACCACCCCGGCCGAGGCGGTCATCGCCCGGCGCAGCCAGCCCCGCAGGTCGCTCTGCCTGACCAGCGAGGGCGCGCCGCCATCGGGGACCAACTGCCCCTCCGACCCGGTCAGGGCCGTCGGGCGACCCGTGGCGGGGCGGGTCCCGGTCACGGCGGCGGCGACCCGGCGGCCGACGACCATCCCCTCCAGCAGCGAGTTGGAGGCTAGCCGGTTGGCCCCATGCACGCCGGTGGAGGCCACCTCGCCGACGGCGAAGAGCCCGGGCAGGCTGGTCCGCCCGGCCATGTCGGTACGTACCCCGCCGATGGTGTAGTGGGCCGCCGGAGAGACCGGGATCCAGTCCCGTGCCGGGTCCACACCAGCGTCCCGGCAGGCATCGACCACGGTGGGAAACCGCCGCTCCAGGCGCCGGCGGCCCAGACCGGTCGCGTCGAGGTAGAGGTGGTCCAGACCCGCCCGGTCCATCCGCTCGACCATGGCCCGGGCCACCACGTCCCGGGGAGCGAGGTCCCCTCGGGGGTGGACGCCGGCCGTGACGGGCTGGCCGGCCGGGTCGCGCAGTACTGCGCCCTCACCCCGGACGGCCTCGGAGACCAGCGGGCGCGGGTCGCGTCCCCGGTGCAAGGCGGTGGGATGGAACTGGACGAACTCCATGTCGGCGAGCACCGCCCCGGCTCGCAGCGCGGCGGCAGCCCCGTCCCCGGTGCTCCCGGGCGGCGCGGTGGTCGCCGCGAACAGCTGCCCCACCCCGCCGCTGGCCAGCACGACCGCGCCGGCTCGCACCGCACGCAGCGACCCCTCGGCCCAGAGCAGGACGCCGAGCACGGTGCCCTCGACGTCGGTGAGCAGATCCACCACGAAGGCGTGAGGCAGCAGGCGGCAACCACCAGCCGTAGCCACGGCCAGCAAGGCGCGGGAGACCTCGGCGCCGGTGGCGTCACCCCCGGCGTGCAGCACCCGGGGCCTGCCGTGACCGCCCTCCAGGGTGAGCGCGAACCGCCCCTCCTCCTCATCGAGGCGGGCCCCCTGCCGGTACAGGAAGTCGATGGCATCGGCTGCCTCCTCGACCAGGACCCGGACAGCCGCCGGCTCGGACAGACCGGCCCCGGCGGCCAACGTGTCGTCCAGGTGCGCCTCCGGTGAGTCGCCGAGGCCCACGGCAGCGGCGATGCCGCCCTGGGCCCACGCGGTCGAACCGCCCCCGAGCCTGCCCTTGGTGACCAGCGCGACCCGGGACCGTCCGGCCAGCGCGGCGGCCACGGTCAGCCCGGCGACACCCGAGCCGACCACGAGGACGTCCACGGCCTCGGTAGGCATGCCGGCCGGGTCGACGGGAAGCAGTGCCCGGGGGACGCACACCCGAGACTCATCGGCCACCCCCCACCGCCGAGGGACTGCCCAGGGCGACCATCCGCGACACCGCCCGGGCGGCCCGTACCCGGGTCCCCTCAGGCACGTGCACCTCGTGGACGCCGTCGCGCACGGTCCGCAACAGCTTCTCCGGAGTGATCATCTTCATGTACCGGCACTCGGCACCCGGATGCACCGGTTCGAACCGTGCCCTCGGGTTGGCCGCCCTGAGCTGGTGGAGAATGCCGGTCTCGGTCGCCACCAGGACGGTGGCGCTGCCCACCTCGCGGACCTGGTGCACCATGGCCCCGGTGGACAGTATCCGGGTGCGGTCGGCCGGGAGATCACCGGCGGCCAGCAGGTACAGGGCGCTGGTGGTGCAGCCGCACTCGGGGTGGATGAACAGCTCGGCCTGCGGGTGGGCGGCCAGCCGGGACCGTACCTGGTCCGGGGAGATGCCGGCGTGCACGTGGCACTCGCCCATCCAGAGCTCCAAGGGCCAGATCG
>JAJYSQ010000276.1 GCA_021793495.1 Actinomycetes bacterium | reverse complement strand
TCCGATCTCCGCGTGCGTTCGTGAACAGCACCGTGCTCACGGTCGCGAGTGTGACGATCATGGTGATCGTGGCGGCGATGGTCGGATTCGTGCTGCAGCGCCGGGCCAGCCGCTGGAACCCGATGGTGAACTTCTTCGTGCTGGCAGGTCTGATCGTGCCACCGGCCGTGGTCCCGACCATCTGGCTGTTGCAGGCGCTCGGGCTGTTCAAGACCCTCCCCGGTCTGATCCTGATCGAAGCGACGTTCGGGCTGTCCTTCTGCGTGCTGCTGTTTCGAGCTTTCGTCGGCACGATCCCGCGGGAATTGGATGAAGCCGCGTTGATCGACGGGGCCAGCCCGGTCCGACTGTTCTTCACCGTGATCCTGCCCCTGATGCGGCCCACGGTGATCACCGTGATCGTCGTGCAGGCAGTCAACGTCTTCAACGACTTCACCAACCCGCTGTACTTCCTACCCGGAGAGGACAACGCCACTGTTCAGCTGACCCTGTACAACTTCATGAGCCAGACGGTGAACCAGTGGCACCTGCTGTTCACCGACGTCCTGCTGATCACCATCCCACCTCTGATCATGTACATCTTCTTCAATCGCCAGATCGTCGCCGGTATGACCTCCGGCGCGGTCAAGGGCTGAAAGCGAGAGCACGCACCGATGAGCACCACCCGAGTCAGTACCGTCCGTGTCGAGCGCCGCCGAGACGGCGCCTTCGCCCCGACCTCCACGCCGCGCTTGTCCTGGACCACCACCAGCGATCAACCGGACTGGCAGCAGCGCTCGGCCGAGGTTCGGCTCGACGGCGAACAGGTCGCCCGTCTCGACGGACCGGAGTCCGTACTGGTCGACTGGCCGTTCGAGCCGTTGGCCCCGCACAGTCGGCACACCGTGCAGGTGCGCGTCGCCGGCCAGAGTGGGGTCTCGGACTGGAGCGATCCAGTCGCCTTCCACACGGCGTTTCTGGACGACGGCGAATGGCAGGCCGCGTTCGTCGGCCTCGCCGCGGCCGACGAGGCCGCCCAACCAGGTCTGGTCCGGACCGAGATCGAGGTCACCGGCGAGCTGGTCGCGGCGATGCTCTACGCCACTGCCGAGGGCGTCTATCAGATCGAGATCAACGGCCAGGACGTCGATGACGCGGTATTGAAACCGGGCTGGACCAGCTACCAGTACCGGATGGAGCACGAGGCTACCGACGTCACCGACCTGCTCCGGTCCGGCCGGAACGCGATCGGTGTCCGGCTGGCCGGCGGCTGGTTCACCGAGGAGTACGGGTTCCACGGCCAGGCCCGCCGGGTTTACGGCGATCAGCCCGCGGTAGCGGCCCAGCTGCATCTCACCTATGCCGACGGCCATACCCAGTGGGTGATCAGCGATTCCAGCTGGCGGGGTGCCGTCGACGGGCCGGTGGTGCGCAGCGGCATCTACCACGGCGAACGCCGGGATGCCCGCCGGGCGCTGCCGGGCTGGTCCGAGCCGGGCTTCGACGACGCGGACTGGCCTGCGGTGGCCGTGCGCGAGGTGGGCGTGTTGCCGGAACCGGCCACTGCCGAACCGGTGCGGCGCACTGGTGAGCTGTCAGTGCGTGAGGTGATCACCACGCCGTCGGGCAAGACGGTGCTGGACTTCGGGCAGAACCTGGTGGGCTGGCTGCGGCTGCAGGTGCAGGGCCCGCGTGGTCAGGTGGTGACGGTCCGGCACGCAGAGGTTCTCGAGCACGGCGAGCTGGGGGTTCGGCCGCTGCGCGCCGCGCGGGCGACGGACGAGTTCGTGCTCTCCGGGGAACAGGACGTGTTCGAGCCGGAGTTCACCTTCCACGGGTTCCGGTACGCCGAGATCGAGGGGTGGCCCGGTGACCTCGACCCTTCCGCGATCACCGCCGTCGTCGTGGGCAGCGACCTGCGCCGCACCGGCTGGTTCGAGAGCTCGGAACCGATGCTCGACCGACTGCACGAGAATGTCGTCTGGGGGATGCGTGGCAACTTCCTGTCCATACCCACCGATTGCCCGCAGCGGGACGAGCGGCTCGGCTGGACCGGGGACATCCAGGTGTTCAGTCCCACGGCCGCGACGCTGTTCGATTCCGATGCCTTCCTCGCTGGGTGGCTCAAGGATGTCGCCGCCGAACAGGCTGCCACCGGTGGGGTGTGCGGCTTCGTGGTGCCGCAGGTGCTGCCCGACGGTGATCGACCGGCCGCCGCGTGGGGCGATGCCGCCACAGTGGTGCCGATGGTGCTGTTCGACCGGTTCGACGACCGCCAGGCACTGGCCGAGCAGTACCCGAGTATGCGGGCCTGGGTGGATGTGCTCCTCGAGCTCGCCGGGGACCGGATGCTCTGGGAGGGCGGGTTCCAGTTCGGTGACTGGTTGGACCCGGATGCCCCGCCGGAGCAGCCCGCCCAGGCCAAGGTGCACCCAGACATTGTCGCCAGCGCTCACCTGTTCCGGTCTGCGCGCCTGGTGACCGAGGCAGCTGAGCTTCTTGGCCATGATGAGGACGCCGCCCGGTACCGCGCCGCGGCCGAGCGGGCACGCCAGGCGTGGCAGCACGAGTACGTCACGCCGGCCGGTCGGATCGTCTCGGACGCGCAGACCGCGTATGCGATGGCGATCGCCTATCAGCTCGTCGACGGCGAGCTGCGGACGCGGATGGGCGCCCGTCTCGCCGAGCTGGTGCGTGACGCCGACTATCGCATCGGCACCGGGTTCGTCGGCACCCCGATCATCGCGGACGCGCTCACCAGCACCGGGCACGCGGACGTCGCCGGTCGGCTGCTGCTGCAGACCGAGGTGCCCTCGTGGCTGTACGCGGTCACCATGGGGGCGACCACCATCTGGGAACGGTGGGACTCGATGCTGCCAGACGGCACGATCAACCCCGGTCAGATGACCTCGTTCAACCACTACGCCTTCGGTGCGGTGGTCGATTGGCTGTACCGCCGGCTGGCCGGTCTGGCGCCGGCAGCACCGGGATACCGGCAGCTGCGCATCGCACCGACGCCGATCGCCGGTCTGGAGCATGTGCGGGCATGCGTGGACACCGCGTACGGCCGCGCCGAGGCTGGCTGGGCAGCCGGCGCGGGTGGGATCACGGTCCGAGCAGTGGTGCCGCCGAACACCACCGCGGTGGTGGAACTCCCCGGTCAGAAGATGATCGAGGTGGGCTCCGGCGAGCACGAGTGGGTGATCGCCGACGTCCGCGCGGGTGAGGTGGTGCCGGCGGGCTGAGCACTGCCGTGGACGCGGAGGCACTTTTTTCACACTGAGATCCGATTGTGCGGCCTCAAGCTGCGAAAAGTGCCTCCGCGACCGGTGACGTCCGCCGGCTCAGTCAGCGTCGATCTGGCAGATCACGGTGCCGGCGCTGACCGTCTCGCCCACTCCGGCAGAGAGCCCGTGGATGCGCCCGGCGCGGTGCGCCACCAGCGGCTGCTCCATCTTCATCGCCTCCAGCACCACCACCAGGTCGCCCTCGGCGATCAGCTCACCGTCGGCCACTGCCACCTTGACGATCGTGCCCTGCATCGGCGAGGCGAGCGCATTGCCACCGGAGGCGCCGGCGGCCGAGCGGCCCCCGTTGCGGCGGGTCGGTCTGCTCTTCGACTTGCTGCGGCCACCACCGCCCATGCTGAGGCCGGCGGGCAGCACCACCTCGAGGCGCTTACCGCCCACCTCCACCACCACTCGCTCCATCGGATCCTCGGCGGGGGCGGCCGATGCCGGCGCCGGGGCAGGCGAGGCGGCGCCGTCGGCGTAGGAGGCGAGGCGATCGGCGAACTCGCTCTCGATCCAGGTGGTGTACACGCCGAAATCCGCGGCCTCGGTGGCGGCGAAGTCCGGATCGGCGAGTGCTGCGCGGAAGAACGGCAGCACGGTGGGAATGCCG
>JAJYSQ010000275.1 GCA_021793495.1 Actinomycetes bacterium | reverse complement strand
GCGCAGCCGTACGGCGCCCTGCAGCTGCTGGTGCCCGACCGAACCGCCCTGCGCCGGGCGTACGGGGAGTACCTGGCCGGGCGGACACCGAGTGAGCCCGCCGTGCTCGCCATGACCTTCTCCGCTCTCGACCCGACGATCGCCCCCGCGGGCCGTCATGCGATCACCCTGTGGGCACAGTGGTACCCGTACACCCTGAGCGCCGGGGGACGCTGGGAGGAGATCGCCGAGGCCGAGGCCGACAAGGTGATCGCCGTCGTGGAACGGTACGCCCCCGGTTTCACCGCCACCATCGAGCACCGATACGTCCAGACACCGGTACGACTGTACGAGGAGCTCGGGCTGCACGCCGGCAACGTGATGCACCTGGAGATGGCCCTGGACTCGATGTTCGCGCTGCGCCCGCTGCCCGAGCTGGCCGGGTACCGTACGCCCGTACCCGGTCTGTACCTGACCGGCGCATCCACCCATCCGGGCGGCGGGGTGTTCGGCGCCTCGGGCCGCTCGTCGGCGGCCGTGCTCGGCCACGACCTGCGCCGGCAGGCACGAGGGAGGCGGTGGTGAGCGTCGAGCGCCGGTGGAACACCCCGGCCCGCCACTACCCCGCCCGCCGGTACGCATCGGGTCGGCGGCATCCGGGTCCGCTTGCCCACGCCGTGCCGTGGGTGCTCGCCGGCGCTACGGTCGTCGCCCAGATCGCCTACCCGCTGGCTCCGGCCAGCGTGCTGGGCCGACTGACGATCGGGACGGTCGTCCTGTTCTTCCTCGCCTCGGCCAGCCACGCCCTGATCCACCGCGGACCCGCGTGGACCGCCGGGTACCTGCTGATCAGCCTCGCGGTCGGGCTCGGCGTCGAAGTGCTCGGCGTTCACGCCGGGTGGCCGTTCGGCCGGTACTCCTACTCGACCACCCTGGGACCCGAGCTCGCGGGGGTTCCTCTGGTGATCCCGGCGGCCTGGGCGATGATGGCCTACCCGGCGCTGCTGGTCGCCCGCCGGCTCACCCGGCGATGGGTGCCGCTGGTCGGCGGGCTCGCCCTGGCCGCCTGGGACCTCGCCCTGGACCCGCAGATGGTCGCGGCCGGGCACTGGACGTGGGCGCACCCGCACCCGGGGCTACCCGGGGTGGCTCACATCCCGGCGACGAACTTCGCTGGGTGGCTGGTGGTCGCCGTGGTGCTCATGGCGCTGCTGGACCGGCTACCACGCGCCCCGGCCCCCGACGCGGCACCGCTCGCCCTGTACCTGTGGACCTACGCGTCCTCGGTGCTGGCCAACGCCGCCTTCTTCCACCGCCCGGTGGTCGCCGGTTACGTGGCGTTCGCGATGGGCCTGGTGGCCCTGCCGGTGGCGTACCTGCTCTGGGAAGACCGGGCGTGAGCCGGGTCCGACAACCCGCCGCCCACGCGTCGCCGACCCGTCGGGTCGTCCGATATCTGGTACGTGCGTCCAGCATGATCGCGTGGGGGCTGACCGCGCACACCGCGTACAACCTCACCCGGCTGCGCCGCCCGCCGAACGTCCCGCCGCCGGTCACCGAGGCGGTCTCGGTGCTGCTGCCGGTGCGCGACGAGGAGCGGCAGGTCACCGCCTGCCTGGCTGCGGTGAGCGCCCAGACCGGCGTGGCGGACCTGGAGATCCTGGTCTACGACGACCAGTCCGGTGATCGGACCGCGGCGCTGGTCACGCAGGCGGGCACCGCCGACCCGCGGATCCGGCTGCTGGACGGCGAGTCGCTGCCGGCCGGCTGGCTGGGCAAGCCCCACGCCTGCCAGGAGATGGCCGACCAGGCCCGGGGGACGGTCCTGGTGTTCCTCGACGCGGACGTGGTGCTCGCCCCGCACGCGGTGGCCGCCACGGTGGGCCTGCTGCGCCAGGCGGGCCTGGACCTTCTCAGCCCCTATCCGCGCCAGCTCGCGGTCACCCTGGTCGAGCGCGTGGTCCAACCCCTGCTGCCATGGTCCTGGATCAGCACGCTGCCGCTCGGGGTCGCGGAACGCTCCTCGCGCCGCTCTCTGGTGGCCGCCAACGGGCAGCTGATGGCGGTCGACACGGCAGCCTACGCGCGGGCCGGTGGGCACCGGGCGGTCGCCGGGGAGGTGCTCGACGACCTGGGGCTGGCCCGTGCGGTGAGGACCGCCGGTGGCCGGGTCGCCGTGGCCGACGGTAGCGACCTGGCCGTCTGCCGCATGTACCCCGACCGCACCAGCCTGGTCGAGGGGTACGCGAAGTCGCTGTGGCAGGCCTTCGGGTCACCACCGGGTGCGGTCGCGGTGGCCGGGGTCCTGAGCACCGTGTACCTCCTGCCTCCGCTCGCCGCCCTCGCCGGCTCTCGGTGGGGCATCGCCGGGTATCTCGGCGGCGTGGCCGGCCGAGCGCTGGTCGCCCGACGTACCGGGGATCGGGTGTGGCCGGACAGCACCGCGCACCCGGTCTCGATCGCGGTGTTCACCGGGCTGGTCGGCGTCTCGGTGGCCCGGCACCGCGCGGGGACGCTCACCTGGCGCGGACGGCGGCTGGCATGAGCCGAGTCGTGGTGGTCGGGGCCGGGATGGGCGGTCTCGCCGTGGCCGCGAGGCTGGCACGGTCCGGCCACCGGGTGACCATCCTGGAGCAGTCCGCAACCTGGGGCGGCAAGCTCGGCTGGTACGAGCGCGCCGGTTTCGCGTTCGACACCGGACCGTCGCTGCTGACCCTGCCGACGGTCTACCGCGAGCTGTTCTCCTCCACCGGACGCCCGGTCCAGGAGCTGGTCGAGCTCGTCCCGGTCCCCGGAGCGACCTCGTACCGCTACCCGGACGGCACGCGCGTCGAGCTGCCGAACCTGGACCGGACCGGGGTGGTGCGGGAGCTGGACTCCGCGCTGGGACCGGGCACCGGGGCTGCGTGGTCCCACTTCCTGGACCGGGCGGAACGGATCTGGGACGCCACCCGAGGGCCCTTCCTCACCTCGCCGCTCACCGGTCCGATTGACCTGGTACGCCAGTCTCATCGCGTGTCGGACCTGCGCGCCGTGGCGCCGTGGCGCACGCTCGCTGGACTGGGACGACAGTACCTTTCCGACGAGCGGGCCCGCATGCTGTTGTGGCGGTACGCGACCTACACCGGCTCGGACCCGCGTCGGGCTCCCGCGGCGCTGGCGGTGGTCCCCTACCTCGAGCAGGCGTTCGGCTCCTGGTACGTGACCGGCGGGCTGCGCCGACTGGGGACGGCGCTGGTCGGCCGTTGCGGCGAGCTCGGTGTCACGCTGCAGCTGGGTGCACCGGTGGGCCGGATCAGCATCTCCGGCGGTCGGGTGGACGGGGTTGTGCTGGCCGACGGCCACCGGCTGGCCGCTGACGTCGTCGTCAGCGACGTCGACGCCGCGCACCTCTACGGCGAGCTCCTCGACCCCCGCGTTGCGGCGCCGTGGCCCCGTGTCCTGCCTGCCCTCCCCCGCGGTCGCACGACGCGACCCGACCGGCGCACGACGCGATCGTCCTCCGGCGTCGTCCTGCTGCTCGCACTGAACGGACGAACCCCCAGGATGGCGCACCACACCGTGCTGTTCGGCGCCGACGACACCTCCGGGTACGCAGCGGAGTTCGACGCGCTGTTCGCCCGAGACCCGGCGCCGGTCGATCGCCCGACGATCTACATCAGCGCCCCGGACGACCCGGGGCTGCGACCCGACGACGGCCACGAGTCGTGGTTCGTCCTGGTCAACGCCGCGCCGCACGGTGCAGGCGAACCGGGCGACGGGACTCTGGACTGGCGGGCCCCGGGGCTGGCCGAGCGGTACGCCGACCACGTGCTGGCCGAGATGGCCGCCCGCGGGCTGGAGGTGCGCGACCGGCTCGTCTGGCGGGTGGTACGCACGCCCGCCGACCTCGCCGAGGAGACCGG
>JAJYSQ010000274.1 GCA_021793495.1 Actinomycetes bacterium | reverse complement strand
GCCGGGCGAAACCTGACCAGCCCATGTCGTCGGGTCCGCGGACCCGGTCGGCCCGGCGGAGCGAGCCGGCCGGGGGTCACCACCCAGCGAGGGGGCGACCCGCTCCACCCCGGGGGTGGCACGGCCGTGGTACCAGCCGGCCAGCAGGACCGCCACCAGGGCCACAGCGCCGAGCCCGACCATCGCCGGCCGGCTCAGGCCCCAACGGAAGCGACCGGCCCCCTCACCCCAGAGCTCCTCGACCTGACCGTCCGGGGGCGGTGTGGGCCGCACCCCGTTGGTCGGGGACGGTACCCAGCCCGCCGGACTCCCCACGGCCCGAGACAGCCGGCTTGTCCCGCCGAGCGAGCTTCGCGACCAAGGAGGCACGTCGGCGACCGTAGAGACGCGCCCACCCGTCCACGGACCCGGAAGCTGAGCTGTGGAGCCGACGCCCACCAGGACGATCCTGTGGACCCACCGGTGAGGAACAGGTTGCGGGTGACCTAGGCCGGCACCACGTTCACCACGCGGGGTGCGCGGACGACGACACGTCCGACCTCGCGGCCATCCAGGGCACGAATGATCGCCGGGGAAGCCAGAGCACGTCCGCGCAGCTCCTGCTCGCTGATGGTCGCGGGGACCTGCAGCCGGTCGCGGACCCTTCCCGCGACCTGGACCACTGCGGTCACCGTCTCCTCGGCCAGCAGCGAGGGGTCCAGGGTGGGCCAGCCGGACCGAGCGACCGGCGCCGGGCGACCCAGCCGCGACCACATCTCCTCGGCCGTGTACGGCGCGACGAGCGAGAGCATCACCGCGACCGCCTCGGCCGCCTCACGGACCGCCGGGTCGTGCGCCCCGTTGCCGGTGTCGATGGCTCGTCGGGCCGCCGTGACCAGCTCCATGAGCCGGGCCACCGCCACGTTGAAGCGCGCCGACTCGACGGCGAGCGTGACGTCGCGGATCGTCCGGTGCGTCGCGGTGCGCAGACCCGGGTCCCCCCCTGCCGGGTCCGTCCCCGGCTCGCTGGTCACCTCGGTGGCCACCCGCCAGGCGCGGGTCAGGAACTTCAGCGACCCGGCCGGCGACACGTCCGCCCAGTCGATGTCGTCCTCCGGGGGGCCGGCAAACACCATCGTCAGCCGGACCGCGTCTACCCCATAGATCTCGATCTGTCGGCCCAGGTCGACCCCGTTGCCCAGCGACTTGCTCATCGAGCGTCCCTCGTTGATGACCTGCCCCTGGTTGAGCAGCGCGGCGAACGGCTCGGTGAAGTCGATCCGCCCCAGGTCATGCAGCACCTTGGTGATGAACCGGCTGTACAACAAGTGCAGGATGGCGTGCTCCACCCCACCCACGTACTGGGCGACGGGCATCCATCGGCGTACCGCCGCCGGGTCGAAGGGCTGTTGGTCGTCGTGCGGGGAGCAGTACCGCAGGTAGTACCACGAGGAGTCCACGAACGTGTCCATGGTGTCGGTGTCCCGCTGGGCGTTCCGACCGCACCGGGGACACGCCACCGAGACCCACTCGGAGGCCGCTGCCAGCGGGGACACGCCGCGGGGGGCCAGGTCGGTGCCTCGAAGATCGGGCAGGCGCACCGGTAGGTCCTCGTCGGGCACCGGCACCTCGCCGCACCCCGGACAGTGCACGATCGGGATCGGCGCACCCCAGAACCGCTGGCGGGACACCAGCCAGTCGCGCAGCCGGTAGGTCGTGGCCGCACGCCCGTGCCCGTTCTCGACGAGCCACTCGGTGATCCGAGCGATCCCGGTCGCCTTGTCGGTGCCGTCCAGCAGACCGGAGTTCACGTGCACGCCGTCTCCCGTGGTGGCGTTCCCGGTCTGCTCCGGGTCGGGCCCTCCGGTGTCGACGACCACCCGTGCCGGCAGCGAGAACGTCCGGGCGAAGTCCATGTCCCGCTGGTCGTGTGCCGGTACGGCCATGATTGCCCCCGTGCCGTACTCCGACAGCACGTAGTCGGCAGCCCACACCGGGATCGCCTCGTCGTTCACCGGGTTGCGCACCCAACGACCCAAGAACACCCCGGTCTTCTCACGCTCGGTGGACATCCGGTCGATGTCCGAGAGCCGAGCCACCTGCTCCCGGTACGACTGCAGCGCGTCACGGGACGCCGGTGCGCACAGCTCGGCTGCCAACGGCGAGTCCGCGGCCACGACGAAGAACGTGGCCCCGAACAAGGTGTCCGGCCGGGTGGTGAACACCGAGACGGTACGAGAGTCCAGCTCCACCCCGCCAGCACCTGTCGGCTCCACCACGAAGTCCACGTAGGCCCCCGTCGATCGTCCGACCCAGTTGCGTTGCATGGTCAGAACACGATCCGGCCAATGACCTTCCAGCGCCACCATGTCGTCGAGAAGCCGCTGGGCGTACTCCGTGATACGGAAGTACCACTGGGTCAGGTTCTTCTTGGTGACCGTTGCTCCGCACCGCTCGCACGCCCCGGCCACCACCTGCTCGTTGGCCAGCACGGTCTGGTCGACCGGGCACCAGTTCACCGCGCTCGCCTTGCGGTAGGCCAGTCCCCGCTCGTACAGACGCAAGAACAACCACTGGGTCCACCGGTAGTACTCGGGGTCACTGGTGTGCAGCCGACGAGACCAGTCGAAGGAGATCGCGTACCGGCGGAACGAGGCCGCCTGGGTCTCGATGTTGGCGTAGGTCCAGTCCGCCGGGTGGGCGTCCCGCTTGATCGCCGCGTTCTCCGCGGGCAGCCCGAAAGAGTCCCAGCCGATCGGGTGCAGGACGTCGTAGCCTCGGGCGAACGCGTACCGAGCCACGACATCCCCGATGGCGAACGCCTCCGCGTGGCCCATGTGCAGGTCTCCGGAGGGGTACGGGAACATGTCCAGGATGTAGCGGCGCGGCGCCGACGAGTCGTCGCGGGCGCGGAAAGGATCGATGGCGTCCCAGACCGGCAGCCACTTCTCCTGCACCGCGTGGACGTCGTAGGACTCGGTCGGTCCGGATACCGGGACCCCGGACCCGCTGTCGGGAACCTCGATCCTGTCGTCCTGGGTCATTGTCTCTCCCTCTACCGTCGCCCCGTCTCACCGCTCCAGCGCCCTCGACCCGGATGCCGCAGACAAAAACCCTCGCACCGAGCGAGGGGCGCGCCACGCAACCAACCGACGTCAGCATGGCCTGCCAGCAAGGCCGCTGTGGCACGCCGGCGCAGTCTAACGCCGGGCTCAGGACGGCTCAGTGCACGACGAACGAGTCGACCTCGACCGGCCAACCCGACTGGCAGGTGGACGTGTCGACCAGCCGACGGCCGGTCACCGTCCCGATCGCTCAGCCGCCGGGGGAACCTGGCAGCGGGCCGTCGGTGCCCGTGGTCGGAATCGCCGGGACCGGCCCGGACGTGTACCGACCAGAACTGGCCGGGGTCGGGCTGGCCGGGGTCGGGCTGGCCGGGGTCGGGCTGGCCGGGGTCGGTGTCGCCACGGCCTGCGGGGCACCTGAGGGAGTGATCGAAGCGCGGGAGGGCTCGGGCGACCCGGACCCGACCGGCGCAACCGGGGCACCGGAGGCCACCGGGCTGCGTGGACCGCTGGGCACCGCAGGAGCCGAGGGCCGGTGGGTCGACGTGGCCGCGGCCGGGCGCACGACCACCGTCGCCGGGTGGGCGCCACCACACGCAGCGACCCCGAGCGCAAAGATGGCGACGGCCAGGGCGAAGCGCGGTCCGCGCCCCTGACGACCCGATGCGCCGCGCTGGCGACGTGGACGGTGCGGCATGCCCACCCCTGGTAGGTACGGCTGGTACGTGCTGAGCCGACCGTACCTCCGGTCACCGCTGGCAGAACCCACCCATGTCGACCTCTTAGCCGGGGCACAGGAGAGCGTTAGCGAGCCCGGGCCGTCCCGAGGTCTCCGGGACGG
>JAJYSQ010000273.1 GCA_021793495.1 Actinomycetes bacterium | reverse complement strand
CTATGGCCCGTACCAGTTTCCCGAGAAGGTCGTCCCGCTGTTCATCACCAACCTGCTCGACGGGCTGCCGGTGCCGCTGTACGGCGACGGGGGCAATGTGCGCGACTGGCTGCACGTCGCCGACCACTGCCGAGGGATCGCCCTCGTGGCTGCCGGCGGCCGAGCCGGGGAGATCTACCACATCGGCGGCGGCACACCGCTGACCAACGCGGACCTGACCCGTCGCCTGCTGCGGGCCACCGGACGGGATGAGGCGTTCGTCCGGAAGGTTCCCGACCGGCCCGGGCATGATCGCCGATACGCCCTGGACACCGCCAAGATTGTCGGCGAGCTCGGCTACGCTCCCCAGATCGACCTGGACACGGGTCTGGCCGACACGGTGGCGTGGTACCAGCACCATGAGGACTGGTGGCGCCCGTTGGCGCCCCGGGCGTGACGGGTGGGACACCACCGGCGGATGAGTACCGGGAGGGGGCACCACGATGGCAGCGGGGACGAGCCGGTGGATCGTGACCGGGGCCGGTGGTCTGCTCGGGCGTGACGTGGTGGCCCTGCTCGAACGCACGCACGGGGTCGACGTTCGCGGCTACACCCACCAGGATCTGGACATCACCGACGTCGCGGGGCTGCGCCGGGAGTTCGTCGGCGCCGACGTGGTGGTCAACTGCGCGGCCTGGACCGACGTCGACACCGCCGAGCTCCACGAGAAGCAGGCCCGGCGGGTCAACGGGGACGGCCCGGCGCACGTGACGGTCGCGGCCGCCAACAACGGCGCGATCACCGTGCACGTCTCCACCGACTACGTCTTCGACGGACATGCCCGTACGCCCTACCCCGAGGGCACGCCCACGCACCCGATCAACGCCTATGGCCGCGGCAAGGAGTTCGGTGAGCAGTCGGTGCGCCGGATCTGGCCGGAGGGCTCGTACGTGGTCCGCACCTCGTGGCTGTACGGCTCCCACGGCGGCAGCTTCGTCCGGTCGATGGCCGACCGGGCACTGGGGTACGACACGGTGGAGGCGGTCGACGACCAGACCGGTGCCCCGACCTGGAGTGCCGATGTGGCGGCGGCGATCCTTCGCCTGGTCCGGGCCCGAGCCCCGTTCGCCACGTACCACGCAACCGCGGCTGGGGGCGCGACCCGGTACGAGCTGGCCCGAGCGGTGTTCACCGAGCTCGGTGCCGACCCCGACCGGATCCGACCGGTGCCCAGCAGCCGGTTCCCGCGGCCGGCCCCGCGCCCGGCGTACACCGTGCTCGGCCACGACCGGTGGGCAGCGGTCGGAGTTCGCCCGATCCGCGACTGGCGCGACGCGCTGCGCGCCGCGATCCCGGAGCTCATCCGCGACTGGGGCAGCCAAGCCGGCCACCCCTGAGAACCCCGGGGCGTCGTGCTCAGGAGACGTCGTGCTCAGGAGACGTCGGCCCGCCTGGTGCGCCGGGCATCGTGCCACGCCCGGCACTGGGCGTAGGTCGGCAGCCGACCGTCTCGTTCCGCCTCGACCAGTCCGAGAGCATCGGCATCCTTGTCCGAGCGGATCGACTCCCCGGTGATCGGCCACTCGATGCCCAGCGCTGGGTCGAACGCGTCGATCTCGTGCTCGCGCTCGGGGGCGTACGCGGTGGAGCACAGGTAGACCACGGTCGCCTGCTCGGTCAGCGCTACGAAGCCGTGACCCAGCCCCTCAGCCAGATAAACAGCGTGGCGCTCTTGGTCATCCAGGCGGACGGCGTCGTGGGCCGCGAACGTGGGCGAGCCGACCCGCAGGTCGACGACGACGTCGAGCACCGCGCCGCTCACGCAGGTGACGTACTTGGCCTGGCCGGGAGGAACGTCTGAATAGTGGATCCCGCGCACCACCCCGGCCCGCGAGACCGAGCAGTTGGCCTGCGCCACATCGACCGGGTAGCCGACCACCTCCCCGAGGAGATCCTGGCGGAACCACTCGAGGAAGGTACCCCGCGCGTCTTCGTGCCGGACCGGGACGACCAGGTAGGCGTCCGGGACGCCCAGGGCGGTGACCTTCATCCCGTCACCGTACGGCCGCACCGGGCCAAGCGACGTGCGCCCACGTCATGTGTGACCACCAGCGTGTCGCGGAGGGGGGCGAGAAACGACGTGGAGGGGCGCGACAACGGCCGGCTGCCCAGTGGGCCTGCCGATGAGGTCACGCTCACCCGGGCTCCTGGTCCCGGTCGAGGCGGTCGTACGCACCCGAACCTGGTCGTCCGGGTCGCGTCCCTGCCGCACAACAGTGTGAGGCGGATCGGGGTGATCCCGGTCACCTCCCCGGCCCGTACCGCCGTCGATCTGGCCCGATCATGGCCGTTGCGCCACTCGCTGGTACTGGCCGACGACGCAGCCCGTCGGGGGCTGGTCACCCGGGCGGCGCTGCTCGCCGAGGTGAGGCGGTACGCGCGCTGGCCCGGGATTCGCCGGGCCGCCCGCCTCGCCGATGCGGTGGACCCCTTGGCCGAGAACGCATTCGAGTCCCGGTCGCGCGCCATCCTCTTCGTCGAACTCGGATTGCCCCGGCCTCGGCTCCAGGTGGCGATCGGCCACAACCATCCGGAGTACCGGGTCGACTTCCTGCTGAGCGACTGGCACGTGGTCGGGGAGGCTGACGGAGTCGCGAAGTACCTCAAGGAGCTGGATCGGACCACCATCTATGCCGACCGAGAGCGGGGGGCTACGCCGCACCCGCACGCGCACCCGCACCCGCACGCGCACCCGCACGCGCACCCGACGTCGTCTCGATCGCGTCGGCGAACGCCGTGAACAGCCGCTCGCGCCCCAGGTCGGCCATCCGCTCGGGGTGGAACTGCACGCCGAGGACAAAGCCGCGGTCGACCGCCTCGACCGCCTCGACCAGACCGTCGGGCGACCAGCCGGTCGCGACCAGACCGGGGGCCAGCGCAGCGACCGCCTGATGGTGGTAGGACGTCACGTCGAGCTCGTCGCCCAGCACCCGCCCAACCCTGGAGCACGGGTCGAGCCGTACCGGGTGCCAGGCGTCGACCGGGTGGCCGGCCGGTGCCATGTGGCCCACGTGGACGGTCGCGCTCGGCCGCTGGCTCGGCAGGTCCTGGACGAGCGTCCCACCCAACGCGACGTTGAGCACCTGCAGGCCACGGCAGATCGCCATCACCGGCCGGTCGTCGCGCAACGCCTGCTCGAGCAGGCCGAACTCGAGCTCGTCAAGCCCTGGCTCGCTGACCGTGGCCGGGTGCCGGCTGGCCCCGTACCGCTCGGGGTCCACGTCCGGCCCACCCGGCAGGAGCAGGCCGCCGACCCGGCCGAGCAGCTCTCGCCCGGTCTGCGCGTCGGTCACCACCAGTGCCGTGAGCCCGCACGCTCGCAGCGCGTCGAGGTAGGTGGCCTGGATCCCCACGCCCCCGCCGACGCAGCGGGCAGGGATCAGGACCGTACGGGCCAGGGATCGGGAGACGTCGATGGTCGTCACTTGGTGAAATACCAGTTCTCCGGGTAGATGTTCAGGATCGGGTCCTGCGGGTACGCCCCGTGCAGCGTGTTGACCACGGCGGAGACCTGCTGGACGCTGGACGGTTGCCACAGCACCGGCAGCTGGGAAGCCATGAAGTCCTCGTAGGCCTTCAGCGCCGAGACCGACGACGAGGTGTGCGTCGCAGAGATCAGCGTGTCGAGGGCTGGGCTGCTGTAGCTGCCGGCGTTGAACCCCGAGCCGGTCTGGAACAGCTGGCCACCGGTCGGGTAGGAGTCGTTGCCGAAGAACCAGCTCACCGGTCCGTAGTCGCCGATCTGCCAGGAGCACAGCGGCTGGTTGGTGGTGCAGGACTGCACCTGGCTGAGCACGTTCGGCGTGGACTTCAGGGTGAGCGTGATACCGGCCTTCGCGAAGTCCGACTTGAGGAAC
>JAJYSQ010000272.1 GCA_021793495.1 Actinomycetes bacterium | reverse complement strand
GACGCGAGGGTCACCGCCGTCGTGTGGGACATCACACACGGGGCTGGACCGAGTGGCGGTCTCAATCTGAGACTGGTAACGGGCGTGTAGCGGCCGTACGGTAGTGGACGTCGAAGCAGGCACCTCGTTTTCCTGAATGCATCGCCAGCTGAGCGTCGGCGTTGGCGTCGTCGGGCAGGTCACGCAAGGTCGGGCAGGTCACGCAAGGTCGGGCAGAGGAGCAGGTCGGGCAGAGGAGCAGGTCGGGCAGAGGAGCATCCGTGGCAGCACATGCAGTCGGCTTGCGCGGCGACCGGCGCGACGGGCATGTCACCGTGGCCCAGCGGGGAATCGCCGCGGTCCGTGAGCGGTTCCTGACCGACGACGGGCTTGAGCCCGGAACGGTGCGCGAGGCGATCCTGGCGTCGTGGCGGCGCTCACGACGCTTGAACGTGAACGCCGCCGGGAGCGAGCTCCCCTACGTCAAGGAACCGAACCTGGAGTCACCGCTCGCGTTGAGCGCGGCCCCGATCCTGCGCCGGCTCGCCGAGTCCCTCGGGCAGGAGCCCGTCTGCATCATCCTCACCGACGCCGACGGCGTCGTCCTCGACCGGCTCACCCCGGACCGTGCCATCGGTCGCCACCTCGACCGGGTCCAGCTGGCTCAGGGCTTCAGCTACGCCGAGGCTTCCGTGGGGACCAACGGGATCGGTACCGCCCTCGAGGGCCGTACACCCACGCTGGTCTTCGGCCACGAGCACTATGCCGAGCACCTCGAGCAGCTCGCCTGCGCCGGTGTACCCATCCACCACCCCGTCAGCAGCACCCTGCTCGGTGTCCTCGACCTGACCTCGTGGGCGCACGGGTCCGGGAACCTGCTGATGGCGCTGGCCGACTCGACGGCGCACCAGATCGAGGAGAGCGTGCTCTTGCGCACCGGACAGCGCGAGCTCGCCCTGCTCCGGCAGTACCGCAAGACCTGCCAACGGTCCGGGGGCGCGGTCCTGGCGCTGAACAGCGACCTGGTCATGATGAACGAGTACGCCCGACGGCACCTCGACCCGGACGACCAGGCGGCACTGCTCGCGCGTACGGCCGATGCGATGGGCGCCACGCACGCGATGACGGTGATCGCCGACCTGCCCAGTGGCACGACCGCCCGCATGCACTACTGCCCGGTCTTCGCCGAGACCGGGCTGGCCGGTGGGGTGGTGCGTGTCCAGATGACCGCTGGCGGGGGCGAGGTCCCGAGCAGCACCGGACTGTCCAACGCACCCCCCCTGCCGGGCGTCGTCGGTACCAGCGCGACCTGGCAGCGCTGCACGCAGGAGGTGCTCTCGTGCCGTCGGGACGGGGAGTGGCTGGCCCTCCAGGGTGAACCGGGGACCGGGAAGGTGACGCTCCTGCGTGCCGTGCACCAGCGGCACAGCCCCGCCGGCCACTTGCGGGTGCTGGACGCGGCGGCACCCGGCAATCTCGACGAGTGGCTCGACGCCGTCGCCGAAGAGCTCACCGCCGGGCAGGGCACCCTCGTGCTCAGCCACGTCGATCGTCTGGATCCAGCCGCCCTGAGCACCGTGTCCGAGCTGCTGCTGGCCAGGAGCGAGCGCATCGGGGGAAGCTCGGACCTGTGGGTCGCCGTCACGATGGGCACCGGTGAGCGCAGCACCGACCTGGGCACCCAGCTGCTGCCCCACTTCCCGCACACCGTCGAGGTGCCCGCGCTGCGCCACCACATCGCCGACGTCCACCAGCTGGCCTCCCACCTGCTGTGCGCGATCTCACCCCGCCTCGCGCCCACCCTCTCCTCCGAGGCGATGGTGCAGCTCATGCGGCTGACCTGGCCCGGCAACGTGACCCAGCTGCGCGAGGCCCTGCGCTGGGTCGCCATGCACCGGCGATCCGGGCTCGTACGGGTCGACGACCTGCCCCCCGAGTGCCTCGCCGTCTCCCGACGGCGGCTGACCCCGATCGAATCCCTCGCGCGCGACGCGATCGTCCGCAGCCTGATCGAGAACGAGGGCAGCAAGCAACGGGCGGCGGAGGCGCTCGGCATGTCCAGGGCGACCATCTACCGCAAGATCCGCGAGTACGGCATCATCCAGCCCGCCGGTGGCCGCCAGCCTCCCTCCGGCACCCGCCCTGCTCGCGGCGAGCGGGACCGTGGACGGACAGGCCGTGAGGTGATCTGTCCCTGAGCTACACCGACCAGATCGGGGGGTGACGGTGCGCCCAGGGGCGGGCCGCCTCCAGCTGGGCGCTCAGCGAGATCAGCGTCACCTCATCGGCTGGTCGCCCGACCAGCATCACCCCGATCGGCAACCCGTCGGCGCTGACGTGCAGCGGGACGTTGACCGCAGGCTGGCCGGTCGCGTTGATCACCGAGGCGAACGGGGTGAACGCGAGCTGCGCCGCCAGGTCGGCCTCCGGGTCGGCGTCGTTGCGCATCGACCCGACGAGGGCGGGAGGCTGGGCAAGCGTCGGGGCGAGCAGCACGTCGAGCCCCGCGGCGCGCTGGCGGCGAATCGCCTGCGCCGACACGGCCTGCATCGTGGCGACCGCCCGGGCATAGGCGGTACCGCTGATCCGGTCCCCTCGCTCGCGCCACCAGCGGGTCAGCGGCATGAGCAGCTCCTCGGTGCCAGCGGGCACCGGGGTGAGCGACGTGAGGACCGCCCAGACGTCGAGGAAGGTGTCGAGCACCTCCGGGCCCAGCGGCGGGTCGATATCGACCACCTCGTGGCCGAGCTCGACGAGCAGCCCCGAGGCCTCCTCCCAGGCCGCGAGGACGTCCGGGTGGACCGGGGCGTCGAGGACCCCTGGACGGACGTACCGGCCAACCCGCAGCCGACCCGGGTCCCGATCGGCCGCGGCGAGGAAGCTCTGCCCCGCGGGCAGCGGGGGCGCCCAGTGCGGGTCCCCAGGCATCGGCACCGCCATCACGTCGAGCAGGGCAGCAGCGTCCCGCACGGTCCTCGCGATCGGACCGATCCATGACAGGCCGGAGACGTCTCCCCGGAACGGGCCGTTGCTGACCCGTCCCCGGCTGACCTTGATGCCGTAGAGCCCGCACACGCTGGCCGGGATCCTGACCGACCCGCCGCCGTCGCTGCCCTGGGCCAGCGGGGCGAGCCCGGCGGCCACCGCAGCTGCCGCCCCGCCGCTGGATCCTCCCGCGGACCGGGTGAGGTCCCACGGGGTACGAGCCGGCGGGGCGACGGCCGGCTCGGTGTAGCACGGCGCGCCGAACTCCGGGGTGTTCGTCTTGCCCAGCAGCACCGTCCCGGCCTCGCGGAGCAGCGTGACGACATGGTCGTCGACCGGGGCAACGAAGTCGGCGTAGACCGCGCTGCCGTACGTGGTCCGCACCCCAGCGACGTTCTGCAGGTCCTTGACCGGGACCGGGACGCCGAGCAGCGGGGGCAGGCTCGCCGGGTCCTCCGTGGCCAGGACCCGGGCCTCGGCGTCCCGAGCCTGGGACAGGGCGAGCTCGGCGGTCACCGTGACGTAGGCCCCCACCGCGGCGTCGTGCGCCTGGATCCGGTTCAGGTAGTGCTCGGTCAGCTCGACCGGGGAGACATCCCGGGCGCGGATCGCCTCGGCCTGCTCCAGGCCGGTCAGGTCGTGCAACGCCGTCATGGGCGCAGGCTACCGGGCACCGGACCCGACGTGCGCTCGGGCCAGGAGCCCACCCGGTGGGGCCGGGCAGTTCGCCGTCGCGTGCTGGCCGGCCTGGTCTGCCGGCGCCGAGCAGGCGTCCAGGCTCACCCCGAACGCCGAGGCAGCAGCCCCCACCGTGCCGGTGGCTCCGACGCACCCCGCGCCGGCCCGCCACCTACACTCGTCTCCCGTGCGCGATGTGGTGATCATCGGATCGGGGCACAACGCGCTGATCGCCGCCTGCTACCTGGCCCGCGACGGCCTGG
>JAJYSQ010000271.1 GCA_021793495.1 Actinomycetes bacterium | reverse complement strand
GCGGGCCGCCCGGCGCGCGCGGGAGTTGGCGCGCGCCGATGTCGAGAGGGTGCGCCATGACCTGTCTCGGCGGGACGCCCAAGATTCGACCAGGGCGGCGTCACCGTTGGTCCGGGCGCGCGATGCCCAGGAGGTCGACACCACGGCGCGCTCGGTAGATGATGTCGTCGATTTGATTTGCGGGTTTGTCGATGAAGCTATGAGTCTAGATATGTCTGCTCGCCATGCGGCCCAGTCTTCTTCGTCGCCTGCCCCATGAGCCGGGCTCGCCAGGGTCCGGAGTCTCATGGGCCGGGGGAGACGGAGTCGAACACTTCCTGAGGGCCCCCGACAGAGCCGGAGACGGGCGCGCCGTCGGGGTCGCCGTCGTCCTTGGAAGCCTCGTCACGGTACGCCCGCACTCGGTGTGTGGCCCCAGGAGGATGTCCGACGCGTCGCCGGGCAGCTGCAGCGGGCACTGGAGGAGCTCGTCCAGGGCACCGGTGATAGCTCGGGGGAGGCGTGGACGGATCACCACTCGCGCTGACGAGCAACCGGCAGGCTGGTCCGGTCGGGACTCTGCCGGTATCGGTGCTGGCGGCCGTCACAGCCTGTGCAGAACGCTGTTCGCCAGGTGAGCCTGGACCGTGCGACCCTGGGCGGGGAGCGCGAACGGCTGGGCGCTCCTCGCTCCCTGCCCAGCGACGGCGCGATGCCGACACTGCTGGGCGCTCCACGAGAGGACGTCCGTGAACACCCCGAGGCTCCCCCCCCTGGCCCCGCTCGACATCGATCCTCGACGTGACGTTCATCGTCTTCCGGTACTTGCGGTCATTGGTCGTCCTAACGTCGGCAAGTCCACCCTGGTCAACCGGATACTCGGGCGCCGCGAGGCGGTCGTCGAGGACGTTCCTGGCGTGACCCGGGACCGGGTGGCGTACGACACGTCATGGGCGGGACGAGACTTCACTGTCGTCGACACCGGCGGGTGGGAGCCGGATGCCCGAGGGCTAGCAGCTCGAGTCGCTGCGCAGGCCGAGCTTGCGGTGGCCGCAGCCGACGCCGTGCTGTTCGTGGTCGATGCCGCAGTCGGGCCGACCGACTCCGACCACGCCGCGGTCCGCGTGCTGCGCCGGTCGGGCAAGCCGGTGGTGTTGGCGGCGAACAAGGTGGACGATGCCCGCGGTGAGATTGAGGCGACGTCTCTGTGGTCCCTAGGCCTCGGCGAGCCGCATCCCGTGTCGGCCCTGCACGGGCGAGGTAGTGGAGATCTCCTCGACGCGGTACTGGCTGCGCTGCCGGTGGCCCCGGTTCCACGTGAGGAAGTCGAGGTGGGTCCGCGCCGCATCGCCCTGCTCGGCCGGCCGAACGTCGGCAAGTCCAGCCTGCTGAACCGGCTGGTCGGCCAGGAGCGCTCGGTGGTTCACGACGAGGCGGGGACAACCCGTGACCCGGTCGACGAGCTGGTCGTCCTGGGCGGGCGCACATGGCGGTTCGTGGATACGGCCGGTATCCGGCGTCGTGTCCACCACGTCGTTGGTGCCGACTACTACTCGACCTTACGGACCCGTTCGGTGCTGGAGACGAGCGAGGTTGCGGTGGTGCTGCTCGACGCCAGCCAGCCACTGACCGAGCAGGACACCCGGATCCTCTCCCTGGTCATCGAGGCCGGCCCGGGGCGTGCACTGGCGATGAACAAGTGGGATCTTGTCGACGAGGACCGCCGGATCTCTCTGGACCGGGAGATCGACCGTGAGCTCATCCGCGTGCCTTGGGCTCCGAGGATCAACCTCTCAGCCAAGACTGGGTGGCACCTGGACCGGATGCTTCCGGCCATCGACACTGCGCTGGCAGCATGGGACACCCGGGTGTCGACCGGCCGGCTCAACGCGTTCCTCGCGACCACGGCGGCAGCCACCCCACCGCCAGCCCGTGGCGGGCGGTCGCCGAAGATCCTCTTCGCCACCCAGGCGGACGTCCGACCGCCCCGGTTCGTGCTGTTCACCACCGGCTTCCTCGAGGCGGGCTACCGACGATTCCTGGAGCGCAGGTTGCGGGAGGAGTTCGGCTTCAGCGGGTCTCCCATCGAGATCAGCGTCCGGGTCCGCCAGCGCCGTGGACAGGGATCGTGACTGGACTGTGCGTCTGCCGGGCGCACGAGTGCCGGTACCCGCTGCGCTAAGGTGGGCCCGCCCGCTCAGCCGGGCACCGGGACGTGGCGCAGCTTGGTAGCGCACTTGACTGGGGGTCAAGGGGTCGTGGGTTCGAATCCCGCCGTCCCGACCAGTATTTTCGCTGGTCAGAGGCTTGGTGAGGGTCGGACTGAAGATCACAAAGACGGCTGTTTGTCAATGATCTTCGCTGCGAGCCGCCCAGCAGCCGAGCACCGGCCATCCTCGGCATCACGTGCGCATACACGCTCTGGGGTGATCGCCGGCGATGCGTGACCCGGCACCTCCGATGGCAGGGCCCTGGCAAAGTCGTGAGTTGTGGCGTGTCGCAAGCTGACACGCCGTTGTTGGTGTAGAAGCGGGCCGAGCGTGGTCCCGTTGGTGATCATGAGGGTGCTTGAAGCCTTCCTGCTCACCGGAACGGAGCCACGCTCGTGTCTGTGTCTTCGCTGTTCGCTGCGGTGGTTGACCAGCCCGTCACCGCCGGGGTGACGCCGGACGGCGTCCCCGCTGACCTGCTCACGGCGTTGGCGATCGCGGTGTGCGCTGTGCTGGCCGGCGCCCGGTCCTACCTCGGGATCGCCGAGTGGGCGCAGGATCTGACCCCGACCGTGCGGATGCGCTTGGGGGTGGGCCGGGCGGTGCCGTGCGAGGCCACGCTGCGCTGCCTGCTGCAGACCGTCGACGCCGAGAGGTTGGATCGGGTGGTCTCGGCCTGGCTGGCCAGCCGCGTGCTCACCGGCGGGCCGCCCCGCCCGGCCGCGTGGGGTGGTCGCGATCGACGGCAAGACCGCCCGCGGCGCTGACGCTCGGGCGGTGCACCTGCTGGCCGCGTTCGACACCGGCACGGTGCTGGGTCAGGCGGTGGTGGACGGGAAGTCCAACGAGATCAACGCGTTCGCGCCGCTGTGCGACCGCCTCGACCTGTCCGGGGTGCTGGTCACCGCCGACGCGTTGCACACCCAACGCGCTCACGTCGGCTACCTGCGCGAGCGTGGCGCGCACTACCTGCTCACCGTCAAGGGCAACCAACCGAGCCTGCTTGCACAGCTGACCGCGCTGCCGTGGACCCAGGTGCCGGTAGCCGACGTCACCGTCAACAAGGGCCACGGCCGCCTTGAGCAGCGGGTCGTCAAGCTCACCGCCGTGGCGGTCTGGATCGGCTTCCCCGACGCTGCGCTGGCCGTGCAGATCACCCGTCGCCGCAAGTCGCTGACCGGCCGACGCGGGCAAACCGAAACCGTCCACACGATCGCCGACCTGGGCTTCGACCAGACCAGCCCCGCCGAACTCGCCGACGCGGCCCGGGCGCACTGGGGCATCGAAACCCGGTTGCACTGGATCCGCGACGTGACCTTCGCCGAAGACCTCTCCCAGATCCGCACCGGCCACGGCCCGGCCGTCATGGCCACCCTGCGCAACCTCGCCATCAACCTGCACCGCACCGCCAGCGCCACCACCATCGCCCGAGCCTGCCGCACCGTCAGCCGCCACCCCAACCGCGTCTTACCGCTGCTCGGATAACGCTCAGATCAACTTTACCGAGGCCCTGCCTCCGATGGTGGCCTTCGCGGCAACCTCGTCCGCCAACATGGGGCTCGCAGCAGAGTGCCGGCAATCATGCAGGCGGATGGCAGGGGCGTCTCGGCATGCTCGACTCTGCTGCGGATCCCCGGTGTCGAGGTCTGCACGTCCTTCGACACGGGTTGCCAACATCACCGTCATCTCTCAGATGTGGGATGAGGGCTCACTGGTGCACCATC
>JAJYSQ010000270.1 GCA_021793495.1 Actinomycetes bacterium | reverse complement strand
TGGGGTCGGAGGTCACGGCAGCCACTCGGGTGATGGGCAGCGCCGAGGTGTTGGTGGCCAGCACCGCGTCGGGTCGGGCCAGGACGTCCAGCGCCCGGAAGACCTCGTGCTTGACCTCGAGCTCCTCATGCACCGCCTCGACCACGAACGACGCGTCGGCCACGGCCTGCTCGAGGCTGACGGTGGTGGCGATCCGCCCGACCGCGTCGTCGGCCTGCTGCTGAGTGAGCGTCTGCTTGGCGACGAACCGGGCCAGCGAGCCGCGGATCGCGGCCACCGCTCGCTCCAGCGGCTCCGGCGCGACGTCGCGCAGCAGCACCTGGTACCCGGCCACCGCCGCCACCTGGGCGATGCCCGACCCCATCAGACCGGCCCCGACCACCGCGACCCGGCGGTTGGCACGATTGTCGACCACGATCGACCCTCCCTGGTGTCCTCGGACTCCCCCGGCCCGGAGCACGCTGCCCCGGCGTCGCGCAGCCTAGTCCGACCGTACGCACCCAGGGGTTGGAGCGAGCCGGCTCACTCTGCCTGGTCGACCTCCCGATCTACCTGGGCACCCAGCTGGCGCAGCTGGGTGGTGAAGTCCGGGTAGCCCCGATCGATGTGCGTGGCATCGGTGACGACGGTGACCCCGTCGGCCACCAGCCCGGCCAGCACCAAGCCTGCCCCGGCCCGGATGTCGGTGGCCACCACCGGGGCGCCCGACAGGGTCGGCCGGCCACGGACCACGGCGTGGTGGCCGTCGGTCCGGATGTCCGCCCCCAGGCGCACCATCTCGTTGACGAACATGAACCGGTTCTCGAAGACGTTCTCGGTCACCATCGCCGCGCCGTCGGCCACCGAGTTCAGCGCGATCACCATGGGCTGCAGATCCGTGGGAAAACCGGGGAACGGCAGCGTCACGACATCCACCGACCGCAGCCGATCGGTGGCCTGCACCCGAAACCCCCCGTCCACGGCCTCGACCATGGCCCCCGCGCTGACCAGCTTGTCCAGCACGATCTCCAGGTGCTCGCACCGGACGTTGGTGATCGTCACGTCCCCCTTGGTCATCGCCGCGCCGATCGCCCAGGTCCCGGCCACGATCCGGTCGGGTACCGCGACGTGGGACACCGGGCGCAGCGACTGGACCCCGTCGACCACCAGGGTCGAGGTGCCCACGCCATCGATCGATGCGCCCATGGACCTCAGCATGTGTGCGAGGTCGACGATCTCCGGCTCGCGTGCGGCGTTGTCGATCACCGTCGTACCCCGTGCGAGCACGGCGGCCATCAGCAGGTTCTCGGTCGCGCCCACGCTCGGGAAGTCCAGCCAGATGGTGGCCCCGATCAACCCTGACGGAGCCCGGGCCACGATGAACCCGTGCTCGGAGGTGATCTCCGCGCCCATCTTGACCAGGCCGGCGACGTGGAAGTCCACTCCCCGGGAGCCGATCGCATCCCCGCCGGGCATCGCCACGTCGGCAGCGCCGGTGCGGGTCAGCAGCGGGCCGAGCACGACGACGGACGCCCGCATCCGTCGCACCAGGTCGTAGTCGGCCTGGTGCCCCAGGAGCTCGGGAACGGTGACCTCGATCACCCCGGCAGCACGGTCGTGGCCCACGTCAGCCCCGAGCCGGCGGAGCAAGCGCGCCATGATCTCCACGTCGAGGATGTCCGGGACCTCCCGGATCGACGTGGTCCCGGGCGCCAGCAGGGCGGCGGCCATCAGCTTCAGCACGCTGTTCTTCGCCCCGGTGACCCGGGCGACCCCGGTCAGCCGCGCACCACCGAGCACCCGGAGCTTGTCCACCGGGGCATCCTAGGGGCCGTCTGGGACGCCCCCCGTGTGCCCTTGCCCACCTGGGAGGGGTCTGGGTACCGCCTCGCCGGAGCCCCGCACCCCCGCACCCCCGGAGCCCCGCGCCCCCGTAGGCTGGCCGACCGTGGCGAAGCGTCGCGCGACCCAGGTGGCCCTGACCCGGATCTACACCCGAACGGGGGACGACGGGACCACCGCGCTGGGTGATCTGTCCCGGACGTCCAAGAACGACCCACGGCTGGTGGCCTATGCCGACGTCGACGAGGCGAACAGCACGATCGGGGTCGCGATGTCCCTGGGCAGCCTGGACCCGGACGTCGTGGCCCTGCTCACCCGGGTGCAGAACGAGCTGTTCGACCTCGGCGCCGACCTGTGCATGCCGGTCGTGGAGAACCCTCCCTACCCACCGTTACGCGTGGCCGAGGAGTACGTCACCGCGCTGGAGTCGGCTTGTGACGCCTACAACGCGCGGCTGGAGCCGTTGCGCTCCTTCGTCCTGCCCTCCGGCACCCCCGGCGCCGCGTTGCTGCACGTCGCCCGCACGGTGGTACGCCGGGCCGAGCGCTCGACCTGGACTGCGCTGGCGGCGTACCCGGAGGCCACGAGCCCACGAACTGCCCGGTACCTCAACCGGCTGTCGGACCTGCTGTTCATCCTCGCGCGGGTGGCCAACCTCGGACCCGGGGACGTGTGCTGGACCCCCGGGCAGACGCGCTCCGGGCAGACGCGCTCCGACCCCTCGCGGGCCAACCCCTCGCCGTCCGACCCCTGACCGTCCGTGCAGGCCCGCCGGACGGGAACCGTCCGGCGGGTCGCCGATCAGAACGCCAGCTCGGTGGCCCGGATCCGCGCCTTGGCCCGGTCGGCCGCGGCGAGTGCGTCGGTATCGCTGGCCAACATCGCCTGGGCGCGGTCCAGGGAGCGCCGGGCCCGTTCCACGTCGATCTCCTCCGCCAGCTCCGCCAGCTCGGCCAGGATCTGCACCTGGTCGTCGGAGACCGAGAGGAACCCCCCGTGAATCGCCGCCACCACCGGCCTCGGCGCATCCGTCATGATCTGCACGGTGCCGTTGAGCAGGACCCCGAGCAACGGTGAATGCCGCGGCAGCACACCGATATCCCCGTCGGTGGTCTTGGCGATCACCATCCGGGCCGGTCCCGACCAGACTCGCCGATCGGCGGCGACCAGCTCCACCTGTAGCTCGGCCACGGTGCGCTCCTTGTCAAATCAGCGGACGGTGAATCAGCGGACGACTAGGACGACGTGGCCAGCGCCGCGGCGTTACGCTCCAGGTCCTCCAGCCCGCCGCACATGAAGAACGCTTGTTCCGGAAGGTGGTCGAACTCTCCCTCGGCCAGCCGCTTGAAAGCGTCGATGGTTTCCGTCAGCGGCACGAACGACCCGTCGAGACCGGTGAACACCTTGGCGACGAACGTGTTCTGCGACAGGAACCGTTCGATCCTCCGGGCCCGTCCGACCAGGATCTTGTCCTCCTCGCTGAGCTCGTCCACCCCGAGGATCGCGATGATGTCCTGCAGATCCTTGTACCGCTGGAGGATCTCCTTGACCCGGCGGGCGACCCGGTAGTGCTCCTCACCGAGGTAGCGCGGATCCATGATCCGGCTGGTGGAGTCCAGCGGGTCCACCGCCGGATAGATCCCCTTCTCCGAGATCGGCCGGGACAGCACCGTGGTCGCATCCAGGTGGGCGAACGTCGTGGCCGGTGCCGGGTCGGTGATGTCGTCGGCCGGGACGTAGATGGCCTGCAACGAGGTGATCGAGTGCCCTCGGGTGGAGGTGATGCGCTCCTGCAGCTGGCCCATCTCGTCGGCCAGCGTCGGCTGGTACCCCACAGCGGAGGGCATCCGGCCCAGCAGCGTGGAGACCTCGGAGCCGGCCTGGGTGAACCGGAAGATGTTGTCGATGAACAGGAGCACGTCCTGGTTCTGCACGTCGCGGAAGTACTCCGCCATGGTCAACGCGGACAGCGCCACGCGCAGCCGGGTACCGGGCGGCTCGTCCATCTGCCCGAAGACCAGAGCGGTCTTGGAGATCACCCCGGTCTCGGTCATCTCCAGGATCAGGTCGTTGCCCTCGCGGGTACGCTCCCCCACCCCGGCGAACA
>JAJYSQ010000269.1 GCA_021793495.1 Actinomycetes bacterium | reverse complement strand
CACTCCGTCCCACCTGAGCTCGCCTGAGCTCGCCTGGCTCGCCGGCGGGTTGACCGTGCCCGAGCGAGAGCTCGTCCGTCGCCTCGGTCAGCGGCCCCCAGAGGGTCCTCCCCGGTGGTGGGTTGTCCCCGTCTGGGGTGGGGTCTGTTGTTTGTCGGGTCCTGTTCTTAGTGTGTGGGTGTCTGGTGATCTTCCGGGTCATGGGCGGGAAACTGCCGCCGTGAGGGGGCGTGGAGAGGGGGGTGGGGTCGGTGTCGATCCTCGACCATGATGGCGCTGTCCCTGTGTCCTCGTCCGGGCCTGGCTCCTCGTCCGGGTCTGCTGCGGGCTCCTTGTCCGTGCCCGTGTCCGTGAGGAGGGGTGGTGGGCCGCCGGGTGGGCCGGTGCGGGCTCGAGATGAGTTGACGGTGGAGTCGTTGGCCCGGCGTGCGTCGATCGAGTCCGATAGTGACGAAGCCGTGGTGGCGGAGCGGTTGATGGCCCGGCAGAGGGCCGCCTCCCGGGAACACGCGGTGTTTTTGGCGGATCTGGCCCGGTTGTGGGTCGAGCGGGATGACCCCGAGGTGCGTGATGATCGGGAGGAGATGGATCTGGTGGCAGCGATCGCGTTGCGCACCACCACGTCGTTCGCTGGCTCGCAGCTGCGCGATGCCCATCTGGCGCTGACCGATCTGCCCCGCACCTACGCTCAGCTGGCGGCCGGGGTGATGCCGGTGGAGTGGTTCACCCGGCTGGTGGTCGCGGTGCGTGCTTTGACCCAGGTCCAGCGTGACCAGGTCGATCAGCGGGTGGCGACCTGGCAGCTGGCCTCGATCCCGGCGGAGAGCTTCCGTCGGCATTTGAAGACGTTGATCGCCTGGTTCACCGCCGAGCAGAAACCCACCTGCCCGCAGGAGCTGCGGGATGTGACCTTCGAGCCCTCTCCTGCGGAGGACGGCACCGCCTGTGTGCGCCTGACCGGGCCGATCCCGGAGCTGGTGTCGTTCACGCGGCGGTTGGGTCAGTCCGCGCGGGCGGTGCAGAACCAGCAGCGCCACGCCCTGGCCGAGGGGGCCGCGGTGCCTTTCGATCTCGGTGGGCAGGCCCAGGCCGACGGGAGACCATTGTCGTTGGCGGCGCTGCGGTATGCGATCTTGACCCGCACCGAGCTGGAGACGGGGCTGGTGGAGGTGCCCGCCGAACGGTTTATGATCAACGTGGTCGTGCCCGCGATGACGTTGATGGGCTACTGCGATGCGCCGGCCCTGCTGGATGGGATCACCCCCGTCCCGGCCCCGATGGCCCGGAAACTGGCGGCCGGAGACACGGATTGGTACCGGATCCTGACCGATCCCCATACCGGGAAGTTCCTGCCATTGCCGGCGGAGAAGTACCGGCCCACCACAGCCCAGCTGGAATACCTGCGCCTGGTCGACCCGATCTGCGCGATGCCCGGCTGCACCCGCCCCACCTCGTGTAACTGCGAGGGCGACCACATCGACGCCTTCCACCACGCCCTGCCCCGCCTGGGTGGCCGCACCTGCATCCTGAACATGCACATGCTGTGCTGGACCCACCACCGCCTGAAAACCCTCGGCCTCCTCAACGCCACCCGGATCCCCGGCACAACCCCCCAACCCCCCACCCGCATCACCGCGGCCGGGACGAGAAACACCGAGCCGAACAGTCCACCCGACCGGGACGGCCCACCCGAACAGGACGGCCCACCCGAGCGGGACGGTCCACCCGAGCGGGACCGTCCACCGGAGCGGGATGGCCCGCCGGATCCGCTGGATCACCCCGGCGGGATGATCACCCACTGGGTGCTGAAGAAATCACTGCAGGTCCAGGTCGAAGCCAACCGCGACCTGCTGACCCCCGACCTGGCCGCCATACTCCAGGACGCCTGGGACCAATACCTCCTCGACGACCAGATCCACGCCCTGATCAAAAACGGCGAATACGACCGCCTCGCCCGCGACGCCACCGACATCACCGACTTCCACCACTACCTCACCACCACCGGCGAACTACCCAACCCCGACCCCGAACCACCCTTCTGAGCGATCGGCTCAGGGCGACGAAGCATCCGACCGCGGGCCCAGTCCCGGGATGTCCTGGACCCCGCCGCTGGGTTCCGACGTCGGCCCGGCGGCGGGAGTCTCGAGCGCGGGACCGAACCACTCGATCGCACGGGCGCGTCGTGCCACCAGCTCGAGTCGCCGCCCCCGGAGTCTGCCCAGCACCACGGAGAGCAGCAGGGCGAGCGCCGCGCCTACCAAGGAGACCAGGGCGGGGGTGGTCATGGAGGCGTCGTCACGGCTGAGCAGTTCCAGCAGCAGCACCGCGGCGCCGAAGAACATCCCGACGATGCCGATGCCGACCAGGAGCACCGGGGCCAGTGTCGCCACCAGCGCCGGCACCAGGGACTCACCCTGCAGGGCCCGCGTCACCGGCACACCCCGGCCCAGCTGTCCGGGCCGCTTCACCGCCCATGACAGCAAAGCGCGATCCCGCCGACGCGTCGCCACCCGGCCCACCACCGCAGCCAGTACAGCGGTCATGACGATGCCGCCCATCAGCCACAGCTCCCGCGATGTCGGCACACCGGGCAGACCGTTGGTGACCTCCATCGACATGATCGTCAGCACGAAGAACGTCAGCGCCCCGAGCAGCAACAGCGTCTCCAACAGCCGCAGCGGAAGCTGACGAGCCGCGCGTTCGGCCTCGGCGGCCGATTCCACCTCGTCGGCCACCGTGTCGGCGCCCTCCTCGAGCACCACCCGCCGCTCATCGGCCAGCCGCGCCACGAACTCCTCGGCATCGCTGCCGGCTCTCAGCGTCGGCGCGTACTCCAGACGCTGCGCCGTGGTCAGCCACGCCGTCAGCACCGTCGCATCCGCCATCGCGCGCTCATGGGGCACCAGAGCGGAGCTCGCGATCGCCCGGATCCGGGCCGTCTGCCGCGCCAGTGGCAGCCATGACAAGTACGAGGCGGACGACGCAGCCGCGGTGCGCATCGAATGGCGCGGCGGCGTCGCAGGGCGGTGAGCATCCGACATGGACTCATGGTGACAGAATGCGCACCTCCATCGGTGCCACCGAGGCGAACCGCCTGCGCTTCGTGACCCGCACCCGCGCCATACTGGGGCGATGATCGCCCCCACCGAGCCCACTCGCACCGTCGCCGTCGTCGGAGCCGGACCCCGGGGAACAGCGATCATCGAGCGCCTGGTGGCGGCCTCCACGATCCCCGACTGGCAGGGGCGACTGACCGTCCACCTGATCGATCCCTACGTCGGCCGCGGTGGTTCCGTGTGGCGCCACGACCAGCCCGAGGTGCTGCTGATGAACACCGCCACCTGCCAGACCACCATGTACCCCGACGAGTCCTGTCACCCGCTCCTGCCCGTCACGCGCACCGGCACCCTCTCCGACCATCTCGCCGAGGAGGGATTCGCCGCCTCCGACTTCGCGCCCCGCGCAGCTCACGGTCGCTACCTCGCTCGCGTGCTGGCGGACGCCGAGGCCGATGCCGACCCCGACCGGCTGCGCATCGTCCAGCACCGCGCCGAGGTGATCGACGTGACCGGCGGCCCCGATGAGCCCCAACGGGTGCGGCTGTCCGACGGACGCGTGCTGACCGTCGAGGCGGTGGCGCTGGCGCTCGGCCACCTCAGCACCGCCCTCGGTCCCCGCTCCCAGCAGCTCGCCGATGCCGCCGACCACCACGGGCTGATCCACATCGGCCCCGCCAACCCCCTCGAGATCGACTACTCGGTTCTGCTGGGCCGCGAGGCCGTCGCCGTGCAGGGCATGGGCCTGAACTTCTACGACGCCCTGGGCATGCTCACCCAGGTCGCCGGCGGACGGTTCGAGCCCGACGACTCGGCCCCCTCCGGCTTGCGCTACCTGCCCGGCGGGGAAGAGCCGCGTCTGATCGTCGGCTCCCGCTCGGGCATGGTCTACCGGCCCA
>JAJYSQ010000268.1 GCA_021793495.1 Actinomycetes bacterium | reverse complement strand
GCCTCGGCGAACACCTCGCCCCACGGCCCGAGCACCACGCTGGACCCACCCATCTCGACGCCGGCGTGCGACCCGGCCGTGTTCACCGCGACGAGCAGGACCTGGTCCTCGATGGCGCGGGCACGCGCCAGCAGCCGCCAGTGCTCCACCCGGGCGGCCGGCCAGGCCGCGGGCAGCACGACCAGCTCGGCTCCGGCGTCGACCAGGCCTCGGAAGAGCTCGGGGAAGCGCAGGTCGTAGCAGGTCGCCAGGCCGGTACGCGGCAGGCCGGGAGGATCGGCGACAACCAGGGTGTCCCCGGCGCTCAGCAGCGCGGGCTCACCCTCCCCGAAGCCGAACAGGTGGATCTTGCGGTACGTGGCCAGCAACGCCCCGTCCCCGCCGATGAGCACCGAGGTGTTGTACAGGCCGGGGCGCAGGGGTGCGTGGCCGGCTGGGGGCTGGCCCGCAGGCTGCGGGTCGACCCGCTCGACGAACGAACCCATGTGCACCACGGCCCCCACGTCCCGGGCGGCGGCCTGCATGGCGGCGACGATGGGGCCGGTCAGGGTCTCGGCCCCGGCGGCCCACTCGGTGTACGCGAAGCCGCCCTGCGGCCACAGCTCGGGCAGCACGACGAGATCGGCGCCGGCCCGACCTCGGACCAGGCCCACCGCGCGCTGGACCCGCTGGGCGACGGGCTCGCCCAGGTCGTACGCGAGCTGGATCACGTCGATGCGCACGGTGCTCTCCTCGCTCCACGTCCGTCGTGCCGGTCTCCATTGTGGTCCGCAGAGCCTGCCGGCCGACTCACAGCCGGCTCACAGCCGGCCTGCAGGATCGCCCCACACCGGCTTGCCATGCTCACCGCCATGCCAGGCAAGAGCCGTCGAGTTCTCATCGTCAACTCCGCGCTCGCCGCCCTCGTCGTCGGGGGAGGCGGGGCCGCGTATGCCGTGATCGCCGGAGGACCCTCCGCCGCCACCAGCACCACCCGGACGGTGCCGGTCTCCCAGGGAACGGTCCAGGCCACGGTCACCGCATCGGGCAACGTGGTCAGCCCGGCAACCCTGGGGTTGAACTTCCTCACGTCGGGCCGATTGACCGCGCTGGACGTCTCGGTGGGCCAGAGGGTCACGGCCGGGCAGGTGCTGGCCACCGTGGACCCGACCCAGGCAACCAACCAGGTCGCGACGGCCCGAGCCCAGCTCTCGTCGGCGCAGGCACAGCTCACCGTCGCCCAGACCACCTTGGCTGCGGACCAGCAGGGCCCCACCGGTGCCCAGAGGGCGGTGACCGCGGCCCAGCTCGCCCAGGCCGCCGAGTCGGTCACCTCGGCTCAGAACTCGCTGACCATCGCCGAGCAGAACGCCGAGTCCGACCTGACGACGTTCGCCGACCAGGTCTCGACGGCCGAGTCGAACGTGGCTGCCGCCCAGCAGCAGCTCGCCACAGACGAAGGACAGCTCGGTGCCGCCCAGCAGGCGCAGGCGCAGGCGTGCACGGCCCCCACACCGACGCCGACACCCACCTCGACCGCCACGCCGTCCCCCTCCCCCACTCCGACCTCGACCGGCACCGGCTCGGGCGCACCGACCGGCCCGGGTACGAGTGCCTGCCTTCAGGCCCAGTCAGCGGTCGCCAGCGCGACAGCAAAGCTGACCCAGGACAACAACGCGGTGACCTCGGCGTCGAACTCGGTGACCGCCGCACAGAACAGCCAGTCGACCGGCGAGCTCAAGGACCAGCAGGCCGTCTCCAGCGCGAAGATCCAGCTGACCAGCGCGCAGAAGGCAGACCAGCTGGCCCAGGCGAACGCGCAGGTGTCCGATGCCCCCGCGACCGGGGCGGCCCTGGCCCAGGGTCAGTCGTCGGTGGCTTCCGCCGAGGCCCAGGTCGCCTCCGCGCAGGCCGCGCTGGCTGCGGACGAGCAGTCGCTGGCCGAGACCACGCTGACCGCACCCACCGGTGGCACGGTCACCTCGGTGTCGGGCATCGTCGGCCAGCAGGTCTCGGCGGGGGCCGGCAGCGTCAGCGCCGGCGGTGCTGCCTCGACGACCGGTGCTGGCTCCGGCGCCAGCTCGTCCACGTCATCCAGCGGCCTGGTCGTGCTCACCGACCTGTCGGGGCTGCAGGTCGTCGCCGACGTCACCGAGAGCAATGCTGCGGCGCTGAAGGTGGGCCAGGCGGCAACCGTGACCCTGAACGCCCTGCCCGGCACGACGGTCCCGGCCACGGTGAGCTCGATCGCCCTCACCTCCACGGTCATCAGCAACGTGGTCGAGTACCCCGTCACCCTCACCCTGGTCAGCACCCCGGCCGGCGTACGGATCGGGCAGACGGCGAACGTCTCCATCGTGACCGCCCAGGCGACCAACGCGGTGTACGTGCCCTCCGCTGTGGTACACACGCTGGCCGGCCGGTCGACGGTCACGATCCTGCGCAGCACCACCGCGGTGGTCCAGCCCGTCACCCTCGGCATCGTGGGCACCAGCGACACTCAGATCACTTCCGGTGTCAGTGTCGGCGAGCGCGTCGTCCTGACCGTCGCCAGCGCCCCCGCGACCACCACGGGGAGCAGCGGGGGTACCGGCCGGCCCGGTGGCGGGTTCGGCGGTGGCGGGTTCGGCGGTGGCGGGTTCGGCGGTGGCGGATGAACCTCGACCGTTCCGGGCGAGATCCCCGGGTGCGGCCCGTCATCGAGCTGCGCGGCGTCACCAAGGTCTACGGGGCGGGGGAGGCCCAGGTGGTGGCGTTGGCCGGGATCTCGTTCGCGATCGACCGGGGCGACTACGTCGCGGTCATGGGGGCGTCCGGGTCGGGCAAGACGACACTCATGCAGCTGCTGGGCTGCCTGGACGTACCGACCTCCGGCCGGTACCTGCTCGATGGGATCGACGTGGAGAGCCTGGACGAGGCCGAGCTCACCCAGGTTCGTAGCCGCAAGATCGGTTTCGTCTTCCAGGCGTTCAACCTCGTGCCGCGGATGACTGCCCAGGCCAACGTGGAGCTTCCCCTGGTGTACGCGGGGATCCGCACCAGCGAGCGGCGTCAGCGAGCGGCCGAGGCCCTCGCGGTCGTCGGGCTGACCGACCGGGCCCGGCACGTGCCCTCCACCTTGTCGGGCGGCCAGCAGCAGCGGGTGGCCGTCGCCCGGGCGCTGGTCACGACCCCCGCGCTGCTGCTGGCCGACGAGCCCACCGGCAACCTCGACACGCACGCCACCGCAGAGGTGCTCTCGATCATGGACGGGCTCAACGCGTCGGGAATCACCGTGGTGATCATCACGCACGAGCCGGATGTGGCCCACCATGCCAAGCGACTGATCCAGATGCGCGACGGCCGAGTGGTCAGTGACGACCGGCAGGCCCCGCCGGACGGCCGGCCGCCGCTGATGGGCCCGTCCGCCCCGGCGCTGGCCGGCCGAGGAGGCCTGGGATGGGCACGGTGAGCGCCCGGGAGGTGATGCGCTTCGCCCTGAGCGGGCTGTCGGCCAACAAGGTGCGTTCTGCGTTGACCACCCTCGGAGTGCTGATCGGTGTGGGATCCGTCATCCTGCTCATCGCCGTCGGCAACGGTTCCTCCCGCCAGATCGAGGCGAACATCGAGGCACTGGGCACGAACACACTGACGGTGTTCAGCGGCGGTGCCGGCCGTGGGGCCAGCCAGACCGGGACGGTGAGCTCCAGCCAGGTGTTGACGCTCGCCGCGGCCACCGCGCTCGGCAGCTCGCTGGAGGCCCCGGACGTGGCCAGCGTGTCCCCGGAGGTCGGTACCAGCGAGACGATCACCTATGAGGGCTCGAGCACGACCTCGTCCGTGGTGGGTACCTACCCTTCGTACTTCACCGCCACCAACAGTCCGGTAGGAACCGGGTCGACCTTCACCAGCGCCGACCTGGCGAGCGCCGCCAAGACGATCGTGCTCGGCCAGACGGTGGTCTCCGACCTGTTCGGCACAGCGTCCCCGATCGGCGCGG
>JAJYSQ010000267.1 GCA_021793495.1 Actinomycetes bacterium | reverse complement strand
GATCTCTGCTGATGGTTGGTCCCCGGCACCGGCAGGAACAGGTCGCGGGGGATGGACAGCAGGGAGACCGAGCCGGTCGCCGGGTCCAGGTGGGCGAGCATGGTCACGTCGCTGCGTGCCCCGCCGATCGCGGACTTGCACCCGAAGACGCACCCGTTGGAGCTGCTCAGCACCTGACGCGAGTTGTTCCCGATCAGCAGGATGGTCATCGGCGAGAGGCTGGAGACCTGCTGGGTCAGGTGCGGGATGGACACCTTCTTCACCTGGCTGTACCGGAACCGCGCGTACAGGTACGTCCCGCCGACCGAGACCACCAGCACGACCACCAGGGCCATCGAGGCGATGCCGACCACACGGCCCCAACGGACCCGGGTCCGCCGGGTGGGCGCTGGCCCGCTGAGGGGTCGGCGGGCGTGCGAGGAACGGGGACGTTGCTCGTCGGACACGCGGAGAACCTCCAGGAGCCGGGTCGGCACGGGTGGGCCGAACGGTACAACGAGGACCCGGCCTTCCAGGTTGCCGATCGTGGCTGAGAGACGGGTCAGAAACCGGTCAGGTGTCGGTCATCGTTGCCCCAGGAGTTCCCCGACCCCGCTGATGGGGTGGGTGCGCGTCGGTACCCCGTAGACGGTGGTCCGCTCCCGGGCCGGACGACCGATCGCAGCCGCGAGCGCTACCAGCTGCTCGGGGGTGCGAGCGGAGCCGTGCGCCGAGCCGGCCATCCGGGAGATGGTCTCTTCCATCAGCGTGCCGCCCAGGTCGTCGGCCCCGCCGTCCAGCATGGTCTGGCACCCCTGGTCGCCGAGCTTGACCCACGAGCACTGTACGTGATCGATCCGCCCGTGCAGCAGCAGCCGGGCAACCGCGTGCACCGCACGGTCGTCCCGGGCGCTGGGGCCCGGTCGAGCCTTGCCGGCCAGGTAGATCGGGGCGTTCTGATGCACGAACGGCAGCGGCACGAACTCGGTGAACCCCCCGGTCTGGTCCTGTATCCGCGCCAGCGTACGCAGGTGGCCCACCCAGTGCGCCGGGGTGTCCACGTGGCCGTACATCATGGTGGCGCTGGACCGCAGCCCCACCTCGTGAGCCGTCGTGATGATCTCCACCCAGGTCGCTGCGGGCAGCTTGCCGCGGGTCAGGATCCACCGCACCTCGTCGTCGAGGATCTCTGCGGCTGTGCCCGGGATGGTGCCGACCCCAGCCTGGCGCAGCGCCTCCAGGAACTCCCGGTAGCTCACCCCGAGCCGGCTCGCGCCGTTGACGATCTCCATCGGGCTGAACGCGTGCAGGTGCAGATCCGGCAGGGCCGAGCGGATCCGGGACGCGAGCTCCAGGTAGGCGCTCCCGGGCAGCGCCGGGTCGATGCCGCTCTGCAGGCACACCTCGCTCGCCCCAGCCGCCCACGCCTCGGTGGCCCGCTCGACCACCTGGTCCAGCGACAGGGTGTACGCGTCGGCGTCGGTACGCCGCTGGGCGAAGGCACAGAACCGGCAGCCGGTGTAGCAGACGTTGGTGACGTTGATGTTCCGGTTCACCACGTAGGTCACGGTGTCACCCACGGCGTCGCGCCGCACCTCGTTCGCCAGTCGGGTCAAGGCCTCCAGACCAGCCCCCTCGGCCTGGATCAGCACGAGGTACTCCTCGTCGGTCAACCCGCCGGGGGTGTCCGCGGCTCGGCGCAGCGCCGCGAGCACCGCCGGGTCCACTGTCTCCCCGAGCGCGGCGCCACTGAGCGGCTGGGCATCCTCGTGGGCCGCACCCGCCGCGTCGGACATCGGTGGCACCTCGGGGTCGGGCAGCGCCGCCCAGTCCCCGTACACCTCGTCGTCGCTGCGACGCTGCGTCCGCCGCCCTTCGACGTCGATCTGGGCGTGCAGCTCGATGCGCCCGCTCGCCGACCACGCATCGTCGGGCTCCTGCCAGGGCAGTCCTCTCGGCCGCACCCCGGTACGGACCAGGCCGGTCTGCGGGTCGGCGAGGGCCGTTACGTGGGGGTGCAGCCGGGGGTCGATCCACGGGGCGCCCGCCAGCGCATCCCGCACGTAGCGGGGGTAGACCGCCAGCCGCGGCTGCAGCTGGAAGCCGGCGTCTGCGGTCGCGGCGGCCAGCACCGCCACGTCCGGCCAGGGTCGCTCGGGGTTGACGTGGTCCGCGGTGACCGGTGAGACCCCACCCCAGTCGTCGATGCCCGCAGCCAGCAGCAGCCCGAGCCCGTCGGGCTCGGCCAGGTTGGGCGGGACCTGTACACGGACCCCGGCGCCGAGCAGCAACCGGGCCACCGCCACGGTCGCCGCGTGCTCGTCGCGGTCCAGGTCGGGCACGTCGCGCATCGGCGTGCCGGGCTTGGCCCGGAAGTTCTGCACGATCACTTCCTGGACCGAGTGGTACTGCCGGGCGACCTGGCGGATCGCCAGGAGGGTCTGGACCCGGTCGGCAAGGGTCTCACCGATCCCCACCAGCAGTCCGGTGGTGAACGGGATGGCCAGCCGCCCGGCCTCGGTGAGCATCCGCAGGCGTACGGCCGGCTCCTTGTCGGGACTGGCGTGGTGCGCCTGACCGGGAGCGGCCCACAACCGCTGGGAGGTGGTCTCGAGCATCAGGCCCAGGGAGACCGCGACCGGTCGCACCCGGACCATCTCGTCCCAGCTCATCACCCCGGGGTTGAGGTGCGGCAGCAGCCCGGTCTCCTCCAGGACCCGGATGGCCATGGCCCGCAGGTAGTCCACGGTGGAGTCGTACCCGTGCGCCTGCAGCCAGGCACGGGCCTGCGGCCACCGATCCTCGGGGCGGTCTCCCAGGGTGAACAGCGCCTCGGTGCACCCCGCCTGGGCGCCGCGCGTGGCGATCTCCAGGACCTCGTCCGGGGACAGGTAGGCCGACCCCGGGTGCCCGGCATCCAGGCCGAGCTGCCGTGGGGTGGCCGCGAACGTGCAGTAGTGGCAGCGGTCCCGGCACAGCCGGGTCAGCGGGACGAACACCTTGGGGGAGTACGTGATCACCCCGGCCCGACCCGCCTGGGCCAGCCCCGCGTCACGGACCCGACCGGCCGCCACGCACAGCCCGGCAAGGTCGTCACCGCGCGCGGTGAGCAGGACCCGCGCCTCGGCGGCATCCAGGCTGACCCCGTCGGACGCCCGGCGCAGCGCACGGCGCATCGCGCTCGGCGTGGCCTGGGCTGGCGGCACCGCGCAACCCTACGCCTCGCATCTGCGCCACCGGCTACGACCCCCAGGGATGTCGCACCTGCCCGGTGAGAGGCAGCGGCCGTGCCCGCGGACGGCTCGGGTCAGACCGGACCACGACCGCATCCCCACACCACGAGCAGCCAGCACGTACCCTGGCGAGAATGGAGTTCTCCACGCCGGCCGTCGACCATCCGGATCCGCAGCGGCCCGACGACCCGGCGGCATGGCCGACGGGTCGGCTGCTGTCCACCGCAGCCCGGCTGGTCACCCACGAGTGGGAGTCCCAGCTCGCCGCGCACGACCTGTCCCAAGCCGGTTTCTACGTGCTGCACCTGATCGGTGAGCACCCGATGACCCAGCGCGAGCTCGCTTCCCACCTGCACGTCGAGGACCAGACGATGAGCCGCACGGTCGAACGGCTGGAGCGCTCCGGGTACGTCGTGCGCCGTCGCGACCGTGCCGATCGCCGCCGGCTGATCGTGGCCCGCACCGAGCAGGGCCAGAGTGCCTGGCAACACGCCGGTGACCTCGCCGTCGCCGAGCAGGCGGTGCTGGCAGGAGTGCCGGATCCCGCTGCCTTCCGCCGGGCACTGGTCCAGATCGTGCAGCGTCTCGGCGGCGAACGGTTCGTCGGCCGCACCTCGGGCCACAGCACCGGGAGCCCCGACCCTGACGACCCGGTGCACCCCGGCGCGTAGGCTGGCGGGCGTGGCGCGGATACGGTTCGACCCCCTCGGCCTGGGCACCAGGGCGGTGCCGTACGAGCAGGGGTGGGCC
>JAJYSQ010000266.1 GCA_021793495.1 Actinomycetes bacterium | reverse complement strand
CCGCCGACCCGGCCGCGTTCAGCCAGATCGCCACCGAGGTCCGCACCAAGTTCAAGCTCGCTGACATGGTCATGGTCGGGGACCGCGGGATGATCACCACCGCCCGGATCGAGCAACTGCGGGAGCTCGGCGGGTTCGGCTGGATCACCGCGCTACGGGCCCCCGCGATCGCCGCGCTCGCCGCCGATGACGGACCCTTGCAGATGAGCCTGTTCGACCAGACCAACCTCGCCGAGATCGCGCACCCGGACTACCCGGGTGAGCGACTGATCGCCTGCCGCAACCCGGCGCTGGCCACCGAACGAGCCCGTAAACGCCTGGCCCTACTGGACGCCACCGACCTCGAGCTCCACCAGGTCGCGGCCGCGGTCCACGCCGGCCGGCTGGTCGGCGCCGGGACGATCGGCGTCCGGATCGGCAAGGTCATCGGCAAGTACAAGATGGCCAAGCACTACACCCTCGACATCACCGAGGACACCTTCACCTTCCACCGCGACCAGCCAGCGATCGACGCTGAGGCTGCCCTGGACGGGCTCTACGTGATCCGCACCTGCGTCGGTGCCCAGCAGATGACCGCCAGCAAGGTCGTCGCGACCTACAAGAGCCTGAGCCACGTCGAACGCGACTTCCGGTCCCTCAAGAGCATCGACCTGGACCTGCGCCCGATCCACCACTACACCGAGACCCGGGTCCGCGCCCACGTGTTCCTGTGCACCCTGGCGGCCTACCTCATCTGGCACCTACGCCAAGCCTGGGCGCCGTTGACGTTCACCGACGAGCAACGCCCCGAACCCGCCGACCCGGTCGCCCCCGCCCGACGCTCCGCCGCCGCGGCACGCAAGGCCGCCAGCAAGACCAGCAGCGACCACCTGCCCGCCCACGACTTCAGCGGCCTGCTGAACCACCTCGCCACCCTGACCCGCAACGAACTGCGGTTCCTCGCGATCGAGAACCAACCCGTGGTCGAGCAACTAGCGCTGCCCACCCCCACCCAGCGGCGCGCCTTCGAACTCCTCGACCGACCCATCCCACTGACCCTCGCGTAGTCAGCACCGACCACAACCGAACCGGCAAACACCCTGGTCAGCGAGCTACAACCCGCCCGAGACCACGGAACTTCGGTCTAGGGTGGGCGCGAGACTGCCAAGACCGGTGTGAGCCGGGCACCAGCGTCGAGGACGGAGTTGTGGTGGGCAGCATGGCGGTTTTCGTCGACGAGGTCGGCCGCTGGCTGTGTGATCGGTACCCGAACGACAAACTGTTGCGCACCTACTGGTACGACGGCGCCAAGAGAGGGGTTCCGTCAGCGGAACAGCTGGAGATCGCCGCGCTGCCCTTTGTGAAGTTCCGCCTCGGCCGTATCAACGCGGCCGGGCAGCAGGGGGAGGTAGCAGCGCTCGTCGCCGGCAAGCCCAAGATCCCCAGGGAGCTTGACGCGCAGATGCTGCAAGAGGCGACCGGAGGGCCCGGTGGGCACACCATCTCGGACAGTGATCGCCGGTCGATGCGGCGTGAGTTCTGGCAGACCGTGACTCACACCGCCGAGGGGTGAGCGACCCGCGGATCACGGCACCTCCGCACCGACCCGGTCGAGGATCGCGTCGAGGTCCACACCGGCGGGCAGCGTGCCGAACGCCATGCCGTGGTCCCCGGCCAGCCGGGTCGCACAGAACGCGTCGGCCACCGCCGCCGGGGCATGTCGGACCAGCAGCGCTCCCTGCAGGACCAGGGCCAGCCGCTCGGCGATCCGGCGGGCGGCCAGCTCGGCGGCAGCGGGGTCGGCGAGAACGTCCAGCTCCTTGCGTACGGCCCGCCAGGCCTCGTCGAGCCGGGTGTCGTGCCCGGCGGCCTGGTCGACCTCCGCGGCGTAGGCCTCGAGGCTCTCGGGCTGACGGGTCAGCGCCCGCACCATGTCCAGCGCGTTGACGTTGCCCGAGCCCTCCCAGACCCCGTTGAGCGGGGCCTCCCGGTACAGCCGGGGCATCCCGGACTCCTCCACGTACCCGTTGCCACCCAGGCACTCCAGGGCCTCGGCGACCAGCACGGGTTGGCGCTTGCACACCCAGTACTTGCCCAAGGGCACCGCCAGCCGGGCAAACGCCTGCTCGGCGGAGTCCCCGCCCTGGGCGCGGTCCACCGCCCCGGCCAGCCGCATCAGCAGCGTGGTGGCCGCCTCGCTCTCCACCGCCAGGTCGGCCAGCACGTTGCGCATCAGCGGCTTGTCGATCAGCCTGCCGCCGAACGACGTACGGTACCGAGTGTGGTGGTACGCCTGTATCAGTGCGGCGTGCATCCCGGCGGCCGAACCGGAGACGTTGTCCAGCCGGGTCATCGCGACCATCTCGATGATGACCCGAACACCGCGGCCCTCGGGTCCGACCAGCCAGGCCACGGTGTCGTCCAGCTCGATCGCGGCGCTGGCATTGCTACGGTTGCCCAGCTTGTCCTTCAACTGCTGGATGCGGAAGGTGTTGGCCGAGCCGTCGGGCAGCACCCGGGGCACCAGGAAGCAGGACAGCCCGCCGGGGGCCTGGGCCAGGACCAGGAAGATGTCGTTCATCGGAGCGCTGGTGAACCACTTGTGGCCACGCAGCCGCCAGGTCCCGTCCGGCTCGGCGGTGGCGGTGGTCGTGTTGGTCCGCACGTCCGAGCCGCCCTGCTTCTCGGTCATGCCCATCCCGGCGAGGATCCCCTGTTTGGCCACCGGTGGGCGCAGACCCGGGTCGTACGTGCGGCTGGCCAGCAGGTCGACATACGCCTCGGCCAGCTCCGGCTGGGCACGCAGCGCGGGCACGGCCGCGTACGTCATCGACATCGGACAGGTGTGCCCGGTCTCGACGTGGCTCCACACGTAGAAGCTGGCCGCCCGGGCCACGTGCGCCCCGGGGCGAGGCTCGGTCCACGGCGCCGCGCCGAGCCCGGAGGCCACCGCGACCCGCATCAGCTCGTGCCAGGCCGGGTGGAACTCGACCTCGTCGATGCGGTGGCCGTACCGGTCGTGGGCGTGCAGCACCGGCGGGTAGGCGTTCGCCTCGTCCCCCCAGCGCTGGGCCTGCTCGGTGCCGGCCAGGCGTCCCAGCCGGTGGAGCTCGCCGAGGTGCCAACCGGCACCCTCCCGGCGCAGGCCCTCGAGCAGCGCGGGGTCCTCGGCGACATCGTGGTCGACCAGCAGCGGGGGTTGGTTGGTCACCTCGTGGGTGACCGACGGGTGGGAGCCGGTGCCGGGTGCGGGCGTGAGCAGGGACGTGGGTGCGGGCGTGGACAGGGTCATGGGGACCTCCTGCGTCGATTCAAGCACCGTGGCGCACGACCTGCTCGGCCGGGACCGGACGCCCGAGGTGATACCCCTGTACGAGGTCGCAGCCGAGGTCCACCAGGACGTTGAGCTCGTCGGGATCCTCGACCCCCTCGGCCACACAGGTGACGCCGAGGGCACCGGCCATCGCGACGACCGCCCGCACCAAGGGGTAGGTTGGCCGATCCGGGGCTCACCCCCGAGACGAACGACTTGTCGATCTTCAGCGCGTGGAAGGGGAGCTCGCGCAGATAGGTGAGCGAGGCATATCCCGTGCCGAAATCGTCGAGGGCCAGGCGGACGCCGCGGGCGGCGAGCTCGGTCAGGCGGACCCGGGCCGAGCCCACGTCATCGAGGACCGCGGTCTCGGTCAGCTCCAGCCACAACCGGCCCGGCGTGATCCGATGCCGGGCGAGGGCGCGCAGAACCATGCTGGTCAGCTCGGGCGAACCGACCTGGCGGGCGGAGAGGTTCACCGAGACGAACGCGTCGGCGTCGCAGATGCCTCGCCTGGTCCACTCGGCCAGCTGCGCCAGGGTCAGGTCGAGCAGCCACGCCCCGAGCGGTACGACCAGGCCGGTTCGCTCCGCCAGCGGGATGAACTCGTCGGGGCCGACCAGCCCCGTGTCCGGGCGTGCCCAGCGCACCAACGCCTCGTGCCCCACCACCCTTCCGGT
>JAJYSQ010000265.1 GCA_021793495.1 Actinomycetes bacterium | reverse complement strand
CAGCTCGATCCCGACGGCCCCCCACAGACATCCGGCGAGCAGCACGCGGGTCGGTGGACGCGTACCCGCCAGGGTGACCACCGCCAGCCCCAGGACGACGGTGTCCAGCAGCACGGACATGGCCAGGCCGATCGCCACCAGCGCCCGGTGAGCCCCGGTCGTGTCGGCGACCCCGGTCCACCGCAGCACGTCGCCCGTCGCCGCGTTGGCCAGGACCGAGACAGCGACCGACGCGCCCGCGCCGACGGCCAGCAGCGCGAGGATCGCCACGTCCACCAGCTTGCGGACCACGATCGACCGCGCGTACCGCGGCTGGTCGAACACGACGCGCAGCGCGACCCGGGTCGCATCCACCGCCGAGGTACCGGTGTAGAGCAGCCCGGCCAGTCCGACCAGGCTGGCCGCCGTCGCCGCCCCGGCGATCGCCGTCACGTCGATCGTGCCGGACCCGGTACCGACCAGGCCCGGCAGCGACTCGGTGACCACCCGGGTCACCTCGGCGCCCAGCCCCGGGAACCGACCGACCAGGTGACCGAGCACGGCATACGCCAGGGCGACCAGCGGGAACACCGAGAGGACGAGGTAGTACGCGATGGCCGCGGCCAGCTCGCCCCACCGGTGGTCACGGGCCCACCGGTACGTGCCCAGGGCGCGGTCGATCACTCAGACCGGATCCCGCAGGCCGGCCGGATCCCCCAACGGGTAGTCCCGGACCTGCCTCCAGACCGCGTCGACACCGTGCTCGAACATGCTGAAGTGCTCCACGGCGAAGCGCGCCTCGTACCCGGCCAGCCGGGTGAACGCCTCCCGCATCGCCGAGGTGGCCAGCTCGTGGGCCACGGTGACGTGCGGGTGGTACGGGAACCGGACCGGCGGCGCCAGCGGGCTCGACCGGACCTCGGCGGCCAGCTGCTCGCAGGCGCTGATGCCCGCGACCACCTGGACGAACACGACCGCGGAGACCGGGGCGAACGTGCCGGTGCCACGCAGGTGCAAGCCGAACGGCCGATGGTGCACGGCCACCGCCTGCAGGTGGGCGCCGATCGCCTCCAGGTCCGGCACGTCCACCTCCGTCGGGGGCAGCAGCGTGACATGGGTGGGGATCTTCCCGGCGGCCTGGTCTCCGAAGCGGCGGCGCCAGGCCTGCAGCTGCGTGCCGTACGGCTCCGGGATGGGGATCGCCACCCCGATCGTGCGCCTGCTCACCGGGCTGCGGGCACGAAGCCGACCCGGTCGTACACCTGCGCCACGGTTGCTTCCGCGACCGTGGCGGCCCGACGGGCTCCCTGGGCCAGCACGTCGTCGAGCGCCCCGGGATCGTCGAGCCAGGTCTGGGTGCGCTCCCGGAAGGGGACGACGAGCTCGGCGACCACCTCGGCCACCTGGTTCTTCAGCTGGCCGTACCCCGAGCCGGCGAACCGGTCCACGACCGCCTCGACCGGCGCTCCGGTCAGCGCGGCGTAGATCGTGAGCAGGTTGGAGACGCCCGGCTTGGCCTGCGGGTCGTACGTCACCTCGCGGCCCGAGTCGGTCACCGCCGAGCGGATCTTCTTCGCGCTCACCGATGGCTCGTCCAGCATGTCGATGATCCCGGCCGGTGTCGAGGATGACTTGCTCATCTTGGCCGCCGGGTCCGCCAGGTCGAGGATCTTCGCGGTCTCCTTGACGATGTAGGGCTCGGGGACGGTCACGACGGGGCCGAACCGCGCGTTCACCCGCACCGCCAGGTCTCGGGTCAGCTCGAGGTGCTGACGCTGGTCCTCCCCGACCGGTACGCGTGCGGCCTGGTAGAGCAGGATGTCGGCGGCCTGCAGGACCGGGTAGGTGAACAGCCCCACGCTCGCGTGGTGCTGACGGCCCGCCTTCTCCTTGAACTGGGTCATCCGGGATGCCTCGCCGAAACCGGTCAAGCAGCCCAGGACCCAGGCGAGCTCCGCGTGCGCCGGCACGTGCGACTGGATGAACAGGGTGCACCGGTCCGGGTCCAACCCGGCGGCCAACAGCTGGGCTGCGGCCACCCGGGTCCGTCGCCGCAGCGTCGGCGGGTCGAACTCGGCGGTGATCGCGTGCAGGTCGACCACGCAGTAGAACGCGTCGTGATCGTCCTGCAGGGCGACCCACTGGCGCACGGCTCCGAGGTAGTTGCCCAGGTGGAACGAGTCGGCGGTCGGCTGGATCCCGGACAGGACGCGCGGGCGAGACAGGTCAGCGGGCATGGTCGCCATTCTCCCCCGGCGGGTCGGCCTCGGGGGCCGGATCGGCGGCAGGCCCCGCCGCCGGAGACGGGTCGACCGGGCGCATCGGGGTGATCCGCAACCGGGAGACCCTCCGTCCGTCCAGGCCGGTGACCTGGAACCGGTGGCCAAGAGCGTCGAGGTGGTCCCCGACCTTCGGCAGCCGGCCCAGACCGGCGATGACGAAGCCGGCGACCGTCTCGTACGGCCCCTCCGGCAAGGTGATCCCGGTATGCTCGGCGAAGTCGTCCAGTCCGAGCAGCGCGTCGACCTCGACGACGCCGGTGTGCAGCCGGCGCACCATCCCGCCCGGCAGGTCGTACTCGTCGTGCACCTCGCCGATGAGCTCTTCGACCAGGTCCTCCATCGTCACGATCCCGTCGGTCCCGCCGTACTCGTCGACCACGATCGCCAGGTGCTGGCCCTCTCGGCGCATCTCCTGCAGCGCCGCGAGCACCGGCTTGGTCCCCGGCAGGAGCTTGACCTCGCGGACCAGCTCACCGACCCGCACGCTGCGGCCCACCAGCCCGGGGTCGAGCAGGTCGCGGACGTGGACGAACCCGAGGACCGAGTCGGTCGACCCGCGGACCACCGGGTAGCGGGAGTGTGGCATCCGGGTCACGGTGCGTACCGCCTGGGCGACCGGCAGCCCGGCGTCGAGGAACTCCACCTCGGTGCGCGGGACCATCACCTCCTGGACCTGGTGCTCCCCGGCGGCGAACACCTCACCGATCAGCCGCCGTTCGTCCCGGTCCAGGCCGTGCGCGCCGGCCACGATCTCGCGCAGCTCCCCCTCGCTCATGGCCTCGCGTCCGGCGCGCGGATCCCCGCCCAGTACGCGGACGACCACGTTGGTGGAGCGGGACAGCAGCCAGATCACCGGACGCGAGATGACGGCCAACCGGTCGACCAGGGGGGCCAGGGTCAGCGCAAGAGCCTCGGTGCGCTGCAGCGCCAGTCGCTTCGGGACCAGCTCGCCCAGGACCAGGGAGACGTAGGACACACCCAGGGTGACCAGCACCAGGGCCACCGGCTCACCGGCTCCAGCAGGCAGACCCCGCCCCACGAGCACCCGGGCCAGCCGAGCCGCCAGCGTCGAGGCACCGAAGGCAGCCGAGAGGAAGCCGGCGAGGGTGACCCCGATCTGGACGGCGGCGAGGAACCGGTTGGGGTTGGCGTGCAGCCGAGCGACCCGGGCCCCGCGCTTGCCCCGTACGGCCAGGGTGCGTACCTGCGCCTCGCGCAGGGACACCAACGCCATCTCCGACGCGGAGAACACGCCGCCGACCAGGATGAACAGCACCACCAGCGCCACGTCGCCCAGCACCGGGCTCATCGACGTACCTCGACCTCCGCGGGCCGGTGGGGCGAGCCCCGGCGGGGCGGCCCCGGGCGGGTGCCCCGACCGGTGTGGTCCTGCATGCCGACCAGCCTACGGGAGCACGCCACCGGGTCACCGTTGACGGGTCCGGCGCGGCAGGTCGGTGGCGGCAGGCCTCAGGCCCCGGCGAACGCCGTGACCCGGGCCGCGAACCGCTCGGGCTCGACGAGATGCGGGTAGTGCCCATCACCGACCCAGAGCTCCACCGTGGCGCTCGGGAGCAACCCGGTGAGCCACTGCTGGTAACCGGGTCCTGGATCGCAGCCGTGGATCGCCAGGTACGGCACGGTCACGGAGCTCGCGAGTGCCTCGGCGATGGTGGTCAGCTCCTCCGGCGTGGACGTGAGGACCTGGTCCCACAC
>JAJYSQ010000264.1 GCA_021793495.1 Actinomycetes bacterium | reverse complement strand
CCTCGAGCGCCCGCACCGTCCCCGGCACCCTCATCGGCGACGGCGCCGACCTCGACCGGCTGCGCACCTTCGCCCGCGGGGTGGACGTGCTCACCTTCGACCACGAGCAGGTGCCCACGGCCCACCTGGTCAGGCTGGCCGACGAGGGGGTTGTGGTCCGGCCGGGACCCGAGGCGCTGGTGCACGCGCAGGACAAGGTACGCATGCGCTCCCGGCTCACCGCCGCCGGCCTGCCCTGTCCGGCCTGGGCGCGGGCTGTCGATGCCGACTCGGTGGCGGGGTTCGCGGCTCGTCACGGGTGGCCGGTGGTGCTGAAGACGACCCGGGGCGGGTACGACGGCAAGGGCGTCGAGGTCGTGTCCTCCCGCGACCAGGCCGTGGCCGTGATGGCGTCGCTGCGAGCCGCCCACGACGACCTGTTGGTCGAGCAGCACGTGCCGTTCGTCCGTGAGCTGGCCGCGCTGGTCGCGCGCTCCCCGCACGGGCAGGCGGTGGCGTACCCGGTCGTCGAGTCGGTCGCCCGGGACGGGGTGTGCGCCGAGGTGACCGCGCCGGCGCCAGGCCTGGCCGAAGCCACCGCACTGGAGGCCGCTCGGATCGCCCTGGGCATCGCCGGGCTGCTCGAGGTGACCGGGCTGCTGGCCGTCGAGCTGTTCGAGACCGCCGGCGGCGGGCTGCTGGTCAACGAGCTGGCGATGCGCCCGCACAACACCGGGCACTGGAGCCTCGACGCGGCGGTCACCAGCCAGTTCGAGAACCATCTGCGCGCCGTGCTCGACCTGCCGCTGGGCGATCCGCGAGCGCGCGCTCCCTGGACGGTGATGGCGAACGTGTTCGGACCGGTGGACCCGTCGGTGCCGTCGATGTACGACGCCTTCCGGCACGTCATGGCGCGCGACCCCGGGCTGCGTGTGCAGATGTACGGCAAGGAGCCTCGGGCCGGGCGCAAGGTGGGGCACGTCACCGCGTACGGCGGGGACCTGGCCGACACCCGCGAGCGTGCCAGGCACGCCGCGGCCTACCTGATGGGGGAGATCGATGAGTGAGCACGAGGCCGCCGAGCCGCCGGCAGACGACGGCTGCGCGGTCGACCCGCTGGTCGCCGTGGTGATGGGCAGCGACTCGGACTGGACGGTGATGGCCCAGGCCGCCGAGGTGCTGGCCCAGTTCGGCGTGCCCTACGAGGTCGACGTGGTCTCGGCGCACCGGATGCCCCGGGAGATGGTCGAGTACGGCAGCGCGGCGGCCGCCCGGGGGTTGCGCGTGCTGATCGCTGGGGCCGGGGGTGCGGCCCACCTGCCGGGGATGCTGGCGGCGCTGACCCCCTTGCCGATCATCGGCGTGCCGGTACCGCTGGCTCACTTCGACGGACTGGACTCGTTGCTGTCGATGGTGTCGATGCCGGCCGGGGTGCCGGTGGCCACGGTCGCGGTCGGCGGTGCCCGCAACGCCGGGCTGCTCGCGGTCCGGATCCTGGGCACGGCCGACGGGGGGCTGCGTGAGCAGATGGTGGCGTTCCAGCAGGAGCTGAACGCCACCGCGCGAGCCAAGGGCCAGGCGTTGCGGCGGGCTGCCTTCCCGGGGTGAGCGGGGCCGCCCAGTCGGGCCGCCCAGTCGGGCCGCCCAGTCGGGGCCGCTCAGTCGGGTAGGGGGAGCGGCCCGACCAGGCGGGGCCACTCGATCCTCGGGCACCGGTCCATCACCATCACCAGCCCGGCGGTGGTGGCCCGCGCGTACGCCTCGTCGTCGACGATGCCGAGCTGGAACCAGACCGCCGTGGCCCTGATCGACACCGCCTGGTCGGCGTAGGCCCCCGCCTCATCGGGTCGGCGGAAGACGTCGACCACGTCGATGGCGAAGGGGATCGCGTCCAACGACGGGTACCCGGTCACGCCGTGCACCGGGTTGGCCAGCGGGTGCACCGGGACGATCTGCTTGCCGGCCTGCTGCAGGAACCGGGCCACCGTCCAGGCGGGCCGTCGCGGGTTGGCTGACAGGCCTACCACGGCCCAGACCTGCGTCTCGGTGAGCAGCCGGCGCACCGTCTCGTCGTCCGGTGGCCGCACCGGAACAGATGGTACGGGCGTACCGCTCATGGCCTTCCCAGGGCCCGGTAGGTCCACCCGGCCCCCCGCCAGCGGGCCGGGTCGAGCACGCTGCGGGCGTCGAGCACGCGGGCGGTGTCGACCAGGGCGGCGATCTCGTCGGGGTCCAGCTCGCAGAACTCGCGCCACTCGGTCAGCAGCAGGACCAGGTGGGCGCGGGTGCACGCCTGGCGGGCCGACTCCGCGTACACCAGGGTCGGGAAGACCCCTCGGGCGTTGGGGATCGCCTTGGGGTCGTACACCGCTACCGAGGCGCCCTGCAGCTGCATCTGGGCCGCCACGTTCAGCGCGGGGGAGTCGCGGACGTCGTCGGACTCCGGCTTGAACGCCGCGCCGAGCACCGCGACCCGGGTGCCGATGAACGACCCGCCGAGCATCTCCCGGGCCAGGTCGACCGTCCGGGTGCGGCGGCGCATGTTGATCGTGTCCACCTCGCGCAGAAAGGTCAGCGCCTGGTCGGCCCCGAGCTCTCCGGCCCGGGCCATGAAGGCTCGGATGTCCTTGGGCAGGCAGCCGCCCCCGAAACCCAGGCCGGCGTCGAGGAAGCGACGGCCGATCCGGGCATCGTGACCGAGCGCATCGGCCAGCGCGACCACATCGGCCCCGGTGGCCTCGCAGACCTCGCTCATCGCGTTGATGAAGGAGATCTTGGTGGCCAGGAAGGCGTTCGCCGCGACCTTGGTGAGCTCGGCGGTCGCCAGGTCGGTCATCACGATGGGCACCCCCGCCGCGGCCTGGTGGGCGTACACCTGGCGCAGCACCGCCTCGGTGCGATGGGCCCGCTCGACGGCCGCGACGGCCGCGGTCCGAGACGGGGGCGAGCCCGGCGTGGGGTCCTCGAGAAGCTCCAGCCCGATCACGATGCGGTCAGGGTGCAGGGTGTCCGCGACCGCGTGGCCCTCGCGTAGGAACTCTGGGTTCCAGGCAAACCCGACATCCTCGCCGGCGGGGGCGAGCCGGCGCAGGGTCCGGGCCAGGCCCGCCGCGGTGCCGACCGGGACGGTGGACTTGCCGACCACCACGCACGCGCGCTCCAGGTGCTCGGCCAGGCTCGCGGTCGCCGCCTCGACGTAGGACAGGTCCGCGGCGTACTCCCCGGCGCGTTGCGGGGTCCCGACGCAGAGGAAGTGCACGTCGGCGTCGCGGACGGCGGCGTACTCGGTGCTGACCGTCAGCCGACCCGACTGGACCCCACGAGTCACCAGGGCCGCCAGCTCCGGCTCGTAGAACGGCACCTCGCCACCGGCCAGGGCAGCGACCTTCTGCTCATCGGTGTCCACCCCGACGACCGGGAAGCCCAGCTCAGCCAGGCACGCCGCGTGGGTCACCCCGAGGTAGCCCAAACCGATCACCGAGATGCGCAACAGGGGCGCGCCCGAGGCTTGCTGAGGGGCCGCGGCGTCGGCGAGGGCGGCTGGTGTGACCTGTACGGTCCCGGCAGGCATGGCCGGAAGCGTACCGACCGGGCGTGCCCGGCCCCCGGTGGTTACGCTGGCAGCCGGCGTACCACCGGTCCGCCACCGTGGGCCGGGACCGGCTGTCGTCGTGGAGGAGACCATGCCCAGTACCCCGTCGAGCGCGGATCCGGGGCTGTTCGCCCTCGGCGAGGACCACCGGGCGCTGCAGGAGGCGGTTCGCGCCGTGTGCCGGGACAAGATCGCCCCGCACGCCGCGGACGTCGATGAGCACAGCCGCTTCCCGCAGGAGGCCTACGACGCGCTGCGGGCAGCGGACTTCCACGCCGCGCACCTGCCGGAGCGGTTCGACGGGGTCGGTGCTGACGCGCTGTCGGTGGTGCTGATCATCGAGGAGGTCGCCCGGGTCTGCGCGTCGAGCTCCCTGATCCCCGCGGTGAACAAGCTGGGCACCTTGCCGCTG
>JAJYSQ010000263.1 GCA_021793495.1 Actinomycetes bacterium | reverse complement strand
GCGCTTCGCGTGGCCAGGGCGAGTTGCATCAGCCGGTCGTAGCCGGCGCGGGGGTGCGCGTCGATCAGCTTCCGCTCGGCCGCCGACAGCGGACCCGGCTTGCACAGTACATTGGCCGGGATCGCGAGCTTCCCCAGGTCGTGTAGCTCTGCCGCTTCCCCCAGCAAGGCCGGATCCGGCAGGTCTAGGGCTTCGGCCACCGTGGCGACCAAAAAGCCGACCCGCCGATGGTGCCCCAAGTTCCCCTCGTGGCGCTCGACCGCCTGCGAGAGCTCTCTGCTCAGCTCCTTGGCCCGCCTAAGCCCAGGACGCAACCTCATTCCTCCCTTGCCTACGGTATCGCTTCGGAATAATTGAGCGCAAGGTATTGCATCGATGTTACTACAGCCGTATAATGCGCCCAGGAGGAGGCGGTCGAGATGCTCCATATCGCACTTGGACACGATCCGATGCAAGGGCTCGCTGTCGCCGTGTTGCGCCAGGCCGTGTTGGACTGGCAGGACCCCGATCAGCGCAAGGATGTCGAGGACTTCCTCGAGAGCGACGCTGGCACACTCTTCTGCGACTACCTCGACGTCAATCCCGGCACAGTGCTAGCCTCGCTCGTGCGCCTGCAGGCGGCCGACAAGCGGCCCCTCGCCATCATGCGAGCGCTGAAAAGCGCCTCCTGACGCACACGCCCGGCCCCGAGAGGAGTGGGAAACCATGGTCCGCCGCAAGCAGGGCGCACTCTACAATTTCCGGCTGACCGCCGAAGACCGCTCCGCCATTATCGCGGCAGCGGCGGCGCTGAAGGCGCACTACGGTCATCATGTGGCAAACATCCATGTCGTCGCGCACCTCCTACGCATCCTGGCGGCCGACATGGATCCCAACCCGGTCACGGCGCAAGAGCGCCTGGACCTGCCTGAGGTGACCATGAAGGATGAGCAGGTGGGCGGAGTGATCCCCACCGACCTCGTGGCGCAAATCCCGACGCTCGTGAAGATCGCGGGGGTGCCCGGAGCGAATTCGCTCGTGATGCTCGCTAGGCGAAGGTACCTTCCGTGGACGCTTGATCAGGAACCAGGACCTTACGGCGTGGTGAACGTGGACAAACTTCTCGAGTCCGAGGAATGAGGGGCCGGTGGACGGGATGTCCACCGGCCCTAGCCTTCCGTGGACGCTCTCGTGGCGCCTTACGGAGTGGTGGATGCCGCGATCCCGTCGTACGACTGGCAGCCATTCGCAACAGTCGCGTTCGTGAGATCCGCGGCCGCGGCTGTTACGGCGTGCCAGCCGACCACCTGAACTTGCTCCGGCACCTGGGCCGTGTACGTCTGCATCTCCGTCTCGTAGCTCGTGACGGTTTGCGGCACGGTCACTGTCACATCTGTGTCGTAGCCGGGGTTCCAGACCTGCTCCGTCGTCGCGTACGCCGGGTGCCACACCTGCTCGGTCGTCGTGTAGCCAGGGTGCCAGACCGACACGGTGCTGGTGTAGCCAGGGTGATAGACCGACACGGTGCTGGTGTAGCCGGGATAGTAGACGACGTGCGGCCTGCCGGCGACGTACGTCACGCCGGTGTGGCCGGGGTGGTACACCGATGAGGTGGTTGTGTAGCCGGGGTGGTACACCGATGAGGTGGTTGTGTAGCCAGGGTGGCTGATCGACTGCGAGGTGTAGTAGCCGGGGTGTTGCACCGTTTCGCTGCTGTAGTAGCCGGGGTGCCAGACCTGCTGGGTCTGCTGCACGTACTCCGTCCTCTGGACGGGAACCTGCACGGCCCGCTGCTCTGTCTGCGACACCATCTTGGTCGTCGTGTAGGAGCCGTACACCTGGATCGACTGCGGGCTGCTGTCCGAGCTGCCCGAACCGGCCTCGGCCGACGCCACGGTGTTGCAAGCCGGCGTGCTCTGGTCGGCGGCGCTCGACCCGTCCAGCGTGACGGAGTTGCTCGCTCCGCTGGTGCTGGAGAGGTTGAGGTTCGTCCCCTGGAGCGGACGCAGGATCGTGGACGCCGTGACGGTCTGGACGACCCGCGGCGAGGCGCCGTTGCCGGCCACCTGAGGCGATCTCTGGCCGTTGACGTAGCAGCTCTGCGTCGAGTTGGTGTAGGTCGTGTTGCTAGAGACCGGCACCTGGGCCACGTTCGAGACCTGACCGTTGGTGTAGGTCGTGGCCACGGCGTAGGTCGTCGTAGTGTTGGGCGTCGAGACGCTCTGCGTGCCGATGCCCACCCAGTCCGTGGTAGTGCTCGGAGAGTCGAGGATCTGCCACGTCAGGGAGTCGACCTGGTTGACGCTGTAGTTGTCGGTTGTGGCCTGGGAGACAGTGAACTGCGAGCTCTGGGCGCAGGAGCCGAGCTGCGGCGTGCCCTGCGTGGTCTGAGTCGAGTACGAGTAGACGGTGTAGCTGGAGCCCCCGCCGCCAGAGCCGTTGCCATTCGCGCCGTTGCCACCGAAGTTGCCCGAGCCCGAGCTGTAGAGGCTGACTCCACCGACCGAGCCGTTGAAGTTCGCCCCCTGGCCGGTCCCTGTCCACGGGTCGAGACCCGAAGAGGTCTGCGAGCTCGTGGCGATGCCGGCGAGCAGGGCCTGGTTCTGCTGCAGCGCGGCGGCCCCTCCACTGGCGTAGAGGTTCGCCATCTCGGTCAGCGCCGCGGCGCCGTCCAGAGTGTTCTGGCCGCCGACCGCGTAGACCGCACCGTTGGTGTAGTCCGCGAGCGCCTGGTTGACGATCGAGCTTCCGGTCCCCGACCCTCCCACCGTCACGGCGAGAGAGCTCTTAGAGACGCCCGACGACGCCAGGTACTGGTCGATGGCCTGGATCTGCTGCTGCTGGGTCTCGCCGGGTGTTGGAGTCAACAGCCCGGCACCCGTAGTCGGATCAGTGGCCGGGATCGAGACGACGTTCGCACCCTGCACGAGCTGGCTGTCCTGCGCGTTTGCAAGGCTGCTGGTCGAGACGATCGTCATGCTGCCGGAGTTCACACTGGCCGTCTGGATCCCGGACGACGCGGAGCTGACGATGCAGCCGCCGTTCGGCCCCGGAACCTCGCCGGCCGGGCAGCCATTCGTTGAGGCGTGGGTGCCTGTCGACCAATCGGTGGTGGTGCCATTACCGGACTCGTAAGGCGTCCCACCGCTGGAGGTCATGCCACCGACGCCGGATGGGGGAACGTAGTGACCGTTGGACTGTACGCCCGCACCGCTCCACGTCGAACCGTTGGAGCCCGTCACGGTGATCTTGCCGGCGCCGTTGTAAGTCACGGTGTAGGTGGTGCCGTTCTGCGTGTACTCGTAGTTGGCGAAGGCCAGCCCTGGCGTGGCAAGCGTCAGGGTGAGGCCCATCACCAGCGCCAGCGGCGTCAGGAGCCCGTAGGCTGTCCCCCTTCGAGGTAGCCGCTTCACGTCGATGGTTCACTCCCTTCCTGCCCGCAAGAGAGGGCCCTTCGGCAAGCCGCACCCCCTGAGCCTCGCGACTTTTAGGTGGCGGCCTTTCCAGTCACCGCTGTTTCCAGCGGGCCAGCCTTTCGGTAGCCCGGTCGATGAGATGGAGCCTTTAGTTGCCGGTTGGGACAGCTTCCCCAAGTCCTCCAACCACGGCGATCGCCATGCCGAAGTCATTGATGCCGGCCGCCCCGCCATCGTACTGCATCACCACCCCTGCCACCGACGCGCCCTTGGGCAGCGTCTCGCTGTTGTCCTTGTTGAGCCACGGGCTTCCCACCCTGCTGACGAGATTGTTCGCATCTGTCGTCACTCCGGAGAGCATGACGTCCATGTACGGTCCGTCGACGCCCCCGAGTCCTTGGATGTTCGCGGTGGTCACCGGCGCCCCACTGGACGAGGTGGCCTCCACAACGACGCTCGCAAGATCGTCCACGTCACCCTGAGGGGCTGAGACGCCGACGACGTAGTTGCCTCCGACGACCTTCCACACGATGCTCGAGTCCTTGCTGGCGAAGTTCTGCCGCCAGTTCGCCTGGATCTCGGTGTAGGTC
>JAJYSQ010000262.1 GCA_021793495.1 Actinomycetes bacterium | reverse complement strand
TGCAGTGCGTACGCGTGCCCTATGCATGCACACGCAGGACTGCGTGGGAGGACGACATCGACGTGCCGGTCGCCGCGGAACCGCAGCTCACCGGCCACATCTCGCCGCGCACACCCTGCATACGCATGCGTACGCAGGATTGATAAGGCCCCGAGAAAAAGCCCCGAGAAACTCGAATCTTCGACACGAGTCCCAGCGCGAACCCGCTGGTCACGGCGTTGTACATACGCAAGAGCGCGCGAAGAACCAGAAGAAATAGTGGCGGGGGAGCAGCGTGAACTTGCGACCGGCGAGTTACGAGCACAACGAACCGGGGCAGCGACGCCCGACCTACCCGCAACCTCCACTGGTCGTGCGTCGTCCTTCTGACACCCGTCTCGCCGCACCTTGGCGTGGGTACCCGGAAGCACGACCACGTCACCGGTCATCGTGGGCGAAAGGTTCGCATTGTGTACGGCGGGGTGCCCCCGGCCAGATTCGAACTGGCGGCACACGGTTTAGGAAACCGTTGCTCTATCCCCTGAGCTACGAGGGCGGGCGCCGGCTCACCGGCGGTGGGCAGCGTGTCGTCGTGGGCGATCCGCGGACTAGCCCAGTCTGCCATGCCAAGCGGCGTGAGTCCGTCACGTGGACCGTCCACGCCGGTCGAGCTCGGCAGCCTGCTCCGGACGGGTGCAGAGGCGGCTCACGCCCATCCGCCGAGGGCCAACAGCTCGGCCAGGGGAACGGCCCGGGAGAAGAGGAACCCCTGGGCGTAGGGACAGCCGAGTGAGACGAGTGCCTCGCGGGCCGACTCGGTCTCCACCCCCTCGGCGATCACGTCCACGCCCAGGGCTTGGCCGAGACGGACCACCGCGGTGGCCAGGTCTTGCTCGCGGCCCCGGGCATCGATGCCCTCGACGAAGGATCGGTCGACCTTGACCACGTCGACCGGCAGATCTCGCAGGTGGGCCAGGGAGGAGTACCCGGTGCCGAAGGCGTCCAGGGCGATGCCGACCCCCCGGTCCCGGAGCTCACCGAGGTGCCGAGCCGCCTGGTCGACCCCCGAGACCAGCAACGCCGTCTCGGTGACCTCGACCAGCAGTCGGTGCGGGTTGATCCGGTGCTCCTCCAGGCATCCGGTGATCCGGTCGACCATCCCGGGGTCGACCACCTCCCAGGCCGACAGGTTCACCCCGACCATGGTGCCGGGTTCGGTGCCGGGATGGGCCTCCCACTGCGCCAGGGCGTCCAGCGCCGTGTGCAGGACCCAGCGGTCGAGCTGTCCGACCAGACCGGCGCGCTCAGCGGTCGGCAGGAACTCGGCGGGGGACAGCGGCCCGCGGCGCGGGTGCACCCAGCGGACCAACGCCTCGGCGCTGACGATCCGACGGTCGGTGAGCCGGACCACCGGCTGGAAGTGCACGGCCAGGCCGCCGGCCCTCGGGTCGGTCAGGGCGTGCCGCAGGTCGGCGACGGTCTCCAGCTCGGCCACCGCCGCCTGGGACATAGCGGGGTCGTACACCTCGGACCGGGACCCGCCGGCCGCCTTGGCCGCGTACATGGCCACGTCGGCCTGCAGCAGCAGGGTGTCCGCGTCATCGGATCCGGGATGGCCGATCGCGATCCCGACGCTCGCCCCGATCGCGACGTCCAGTCCGTGCAGACGTACCGCGAGCCCCACGGCACGCACGATCCGGTCGGCGATCGCCTGGGCCATGGTGGCATCGGGAAGCCGGTCGAGCAGGACGACGAACTCGTCCCCGCCGAGCCGGGCCAGCGTGTCCCCGGGCCTCAGGCACGAGGAGATCCGACCGGCCGCGGTGACCAATGCCTGGTCGCCAGCGGAGTGCCCGAGCGCGTCGTTGATGGTCTTGAGCTTGTCCAGGTCGATGAACAGCACACCGATCGGTCCGTGCCGATCCTTGGCCGCCAACGCTCGGAACAGCCGGTCCACCAGCGCCGAACGGTTCGGCAACCCGGTCAGGTCGTCGTGCAGGGCCTGGTGGCGTAGCCGCTCCTCCATGGCGTGGCGCTCGGACACGTCGCTGAGCGTGGCCACCATCCCGTCGGGGCGTCCGGCCTCGTCGATCAGCTCGCTCACGGTGATCATCGCGGTGAAGTAGGTCCCGTCCCGCCGGCGCCGTTCGACCTGGGTCCGAGCCTTCCCCTCGCGTCGGACCAGGTCGCGGATGCTCGCCTGCTGGATCTCCGCCGTCCGGGGCTGGAACAGCACGCGAGTCGGGACCCCCACCAGCTCCTCGGGCCGGTAGCCGTGCAGGGCCGCAAAGGCCTGGTTCACGTAGGTGTACCGGTTGGACAGGTCGGCCACGGCCACGCCGTCGGCGACCTGCTCGGCGATCCGGGAGAGCACCCGCAGCCGACTCGCCTCGGTTCGTTCCCGCTCAGCGGCCGCCCGGAGCGACTCCAGCAGCTGCGCGTAGACCAGCGCAGCGCCCGCGTGCCCGGCGAGCTGCTCGAGCAGGGTGAGCTGCGCATCGGTGAACTGTCGGGGCTCGGTGCTGGTCACCACGAGCGTCCCCAGGCTCGGCCCGACGGCAAAGGTGAGCGGGACGACCAGCGCCGCCGGGCAGGTGAGGCGTTCCGCCTGCCGCCGGGCGGCTGCCCGGGTCCAGACCTCGGAGGGGACCAGGGCCAGGGGATCGGACCCGTCGAGGGTGGCGCGGGCCGCGGGGACCGGCCGGTCCCGGTCGTCAGCCGCGAGCAGGAGCACGGCCGCGTCCCCGGCCACCAGGTAGCATGCCTGGTCCACGACCACCTGGGGCACCAAGCCGGGTTCTCCGGTGACTGCGGCGATCGCCGCGGTGCTCCGGTGGAGTCGTTCGAGGTCCTCGCGCGCCGCGTGGATGGCGGTCAGCTCGGCGCGGCGGACCAGAGCCGTGGCCACGGCGGTCCCGACGGTCTCGACGAGCCTGCGACGCACCGGGTCATGAGTGCGGTCGGGGTCCGCGCCGTGGACCACGAGGACCCCCCGGACCTGCCCGTTCATCACCGCGGGGACGACCAGCGCCAGCTCTCGGCTCACCGGCCGCGTCCGCGGTGCATCTGTCGCGATCATCGGCACCTGGCCCCAGGCGGAGCGACCGGAACGCAAGGCCTCGACCAGACCGTCGTACCCCTCTGGGTGCCAGGTCAGGCCGATGTCGCCGCCGCGTGAGGTTGCCGCGCCCACCAAGCCCGCATCGGCATCATGGTGCGCGACCCAGACGCGGTCGGCTCCCAGGTACTCGCTCACCAGGTCGGCACACCCGTCGATCACCTCGGTCAGGTCCGTGGTCCCGGCCATCAAGGCTGACACGGCACGCAGCACCTCGCGCTCGGTGGTTCCCCAGTCCGGTGCGGGGCTGTCCACGTCGGTCACGCCTCTCGGTCGACCGGTCCCCGGGCCGGGTTGAGCCGTTGCACCCCGACCGACCGCGTCACGCGGCCGCGGCGATCGCGGCGAGCAGCTGGGCCGGGGTCACCGTGGATCCGTCCTGGAAGATCCGGACGATCTTGCCACGGCCGTCAACGATCTCGATGAAGTCGTTGTGCACGATGTCGTAGGTCACGTGCGCCTGGCTCGCCAGCGGGTTCGGTGAGACCGGTTGGGGCACGTAGGTCCCGTTGGCCTGCTCCTTGGCCGCCTCGGCGTTCTCCGAAGCCAGGCTGACCTTCTGGTAGTAGACGTGGAACCCGCCCTCGACGACCCGGTGGACCTGGGCGGCGGTTCCGGTGAGGAACTGCCAGGAGGTGCTCTGCGGATCGGCCCCGTACTCGGCCATGAAGGCCCGCATCTGGGCGGGCCCAGCCCCGGTCGGATCGACGTTGAACGAGACGATCGCGACCTTGCTGGCCAGGCCCTCGGAGGACAGAGCCTTGGCGACCACGGTGAGGGTACGGGCGGTCAACGGACAGTACGACGTGCAGTACGGGAAGAGGTACGTGACCACCTGGACCTTGCCAGCGAAGGACGCGGAGGAGACCGTACGGCCGAGCTGGTCGGTCAGTGTGTAG
>JAJYSQ010000261.1:2961-3997 GCA_021793495.1 Actinomycetes bacterium | reverse complement strand
GGTCGTCGATGCTCTCGGGGTCGAGCTCGGGGACCTTGGCGAGGGCTGCGCCGATGATCTGGGTGGTGAGGTCGTCCGGGCGCATGTCCTTCAGGGAGCCCTTGAAGGCCCGGCCGATCGGGGAGCGCGCGGTGGCGACGATGACTGCTTCGGGCATGTTCCTCGTCCTTGTCGTGGGCACTTTGTTACTGACCAGTTAACCCGTCGGGCGTTCTGGTGCGCCATCCGGGGTCCTCGTTCGTGTGTCCTTCGGATCGGGCTCCCGACCGCGTTCCCGGGCGGTGTCCCGAGGGCGGAACGGGCCGCGGATGAGGGCGGCCCAGCCGGACCGGGAACCGCTCGGTTCGGGGCTGTCCGCCCGTGTGACCTCGGTTCCCGGTGTCTCGGAGGCGACCACGGCCGCGCGTTCGACCGGCAGGACGCCTTGGGTGCGTTCGCCCTCGTCGAGTTCGGGCAGCAGGCCCAAGGCGGCGCACGCGGAGGGAAGAACGGCGAACGCGGCCTGGGCGTACCCGCGAGCCGACGGATGAAAACGGTCCGGTCCGAACATGGAAACAGGATCCGTCCGGAAATCGTCGCTGAGGATGTCGCTCAGCGAGACGGTGCGACCGCCGACCTCGGTGACCGCGATCGTCTGGGCGGCCGCCAGTTGGCGTGAGGCCCGCCGGGCGACCGACCGCAGCGGCCATCCGATGGGGCGCACCGTACCCAGGTCCGGACAGGTCGCCACCACCACCGGAGTGCCCAGTCCCACCAGCTCCCTGGTGACGTCGCGAAGCGCCGCCACGGCGTCGTTGGGCCGTACCCGGCGGATCACGTCGTTGGCGCCGATGAAGACCACCGCGACGTCGAAGTGCCGGTCGGGCATGCGAGCCCCGGCCCGTTCGAGTTGGCGGTCCAGGTCGGCGGAGGTGGCGCCGGGCTTGGCCGTGCAGCGCAGCCCCACCGGACGATCGGAGGCCGCGGCGATCCCCGCGGCCAGCATCGCACCGGGCGTCTCGTGCGCCTCCCGCACGGCGAACCCGGCCGCGGTGGA
>JAJYSQ010000261.1:0-2951 GCA_021793495.1 Actinomycetes bacterium | reverse complement strand
CCACCTCCGCCGAAGGCGGTGGCGGCGGCGATGCGACGGGCTCGCGCGGCTCGCAGCATGCGGAAGTCACCCCCGGTGAGTAGGACCCGCCCCAGGTACCGGCGAGCCGGTCGTCAACCGACGTTACCGGCGAGGAACCCGGTGGTCACGTACCTTGGCGGCACACAATCCGAGCCTTCGGGCCACCTGTTCGATACGTTCGCGGGGCTCGGGCCGACCGGTCCGCTTCGGTACTCCGTGCCAGGTGAAGCGGAACGAACCCCCGAGAACACGCCCTAGAGTTCAGGGTGGGGGAGACCGGATCGGTCCCACCCGCCTCGGGCGTCACCGGGGATGCGAGACAGGCGAGCCGAAGACCCGGTCGCCACTATGTGAAGGAGCGAAGTTGCGGGTACACGACTCACTCATCGACCTGGTCGGGGACACCCCGTTGGTTCGTCTGCGGAAGGTCACCGAGGGGCTGGCCCCGACGATCCTGGCGAAGGTGGAGTACTTCAACCCGGGCGGATCGGTCAAGGACCGCATCGCGCTGCGCATGGTCGAGGCGGCGGAGAAGAGCGGTGAGCTCAAGCCGGGCGGCACGATCGTCGAGCCCACCTCGGGCAACACCGGCATCGGGCTGGCGATGGTCGCCCAGGAGAAGGGCTACCGCTGCGTCTTCGTCTGCCCGGACAAGGTCGGTCCGGACAAGCTGTCGGTGCTGCGGGCCTACGGCGCCGAGGTCGTGGTCTGCCCGACCACGGTCGCGCCGGAGCACCCCGAGTCCTACTACTCGGTCTCGGACCGGCTGGCCCAGGAGCTCCCGAACGCCTGGAAGCCCAACCAGTACGAGAACCAGAACAACCCCGACTCGCACTACCACTCCACGGGCCCGGAGATCTGGGACCAGACCGAGGGCCGCATCACGCACTTCGTGGCCGGCATCGGCACCGGTGGCACCATCAGCGGCACCGGCCGCTACCTCAAGGAGGCCTCCCAGGGACGCGTGCAGGTCGTGGGCGCCGACCCCGAGGGTTCGGTCTACTCGGGCGGAACCGGTCGCCCCTACCTGGTCGAGGGCGTGGGCGAGGACATCTGGCCCGGCACCTACGACACGGCGATCTGCGATGACATCGTCGCGGTCAGCGACAAGGACTCGTTCCTGATGACCCGTCGCCTTGCCAAGGAGGAGGGCCTGCTGGTGGGCGGCTCCTGCGGCCTGGCGGTGGAGGCGGCGCTGCGCGTGGCCCAGACGGCCGGTCCGGACGACGTCATCGTCGTGCTGCTGCCGGACGGTGGCCGCGGCTACCTCGGCAAGATCTTCAATGACGAGTGGATGTCCGACTACGGCTTCCTGTCGGCCGACACCGAGGAGGCCACCGCGGGCAAGGTGCTGTCCGACAAGGAGGGCGAGATGCCCGACTTCGTGCACAGCCACCCGGACGAGACCGTCGGCACCGCCGTGGCGATCATGCGCGAGTACGGCGTCTCCCAGCTGCCCGTGATGAAGGAGGAGCCGCCGGTCATGGCGGCCGAGGTCGTGGGGTCCATCGCCGAACGCGACCTGCTGGACGCCCTCTTCGACGGTCGCGCCGACCTGGACGACCTGGTGGAGACCCACATGGCCAAGCCGCTGTCCACGGTGGGCACCGGCACCCCGGTGAGCGACTGTGTGCGTCTGCTGCGCAGGTCGGGCGCCCTGGTGGTGCTGCGCGACGGCAAGCCGGTGGGGATTCTCACCCGCCAGGACCTGTTGGCGCACCTTTCGGGCTGACCGCGGTCGCCTTCGTGTACCGGGTCTCGAACCTTGTTCGGGGCCCGGTTCTCACGTACCGGACGGGGTGCCGCATACTCGGACACTGCTAATGTTCGACGCGTTGGTTTTTACTGGCCGGTAATAAGTAGGTGCACCCGTGTCCCGGCTCCTCAACTGGATCATCCGCTCCGTCTGGTCGTACGCACGCACCCACGGTGAGATCCGTGCGGAGTCCAAGGCCGCCCGCAAGTTCGCCCGCTTCGGCAGTGGTTCGGCCATCGCCTTTCCCATCGCCACGCTGTACGGCGAATCCTGGATCGAGATCGGGGTGCACACCGTCCTGGGCGGGGACATCACCCTGGCCGCAGGGATGGGCCCCGACTACGACCTCGGCGAAGGTACCGTCGTGCGCATCGGATCCGGGTGCGCGATCGGCCGCGGCTCGCACGTGGTCGCCCACAGGTCCGTCGACATCGGCGACCACGTCTACACCGGGCCCTACGTCTACATCACCGACCAGAACCACTCCTACGCCAACACCGACATCCCCGTCGGCCTGCAGTGGCCGGTGGACGATCCGGTGAGCATCGGCGCCGGGAGCTGGCTGGGCGCCAACTCCGTGATCCTGCCCGGCGTCCACCTGGGACAGAACTCGGTGGTCGCCGCCGGCACGGTGGTGCGCCCCGGCACCTACCCCGACCACGCCGTCATCGCCGGTATCCCCGGGAAGGTCGTGCGCGGTCACGACCCCGAACTGGGCTGGGACCCGCCGCTGCGCAGCACCGGGACCCCCACCCGGGTGCCCACCCCGGTCACCGGTCTGCCGCCCGAGGCACCGGCCGAGCCGCCGGAACCGGGTTCTCCCACCCGTTTTCCGCCGGCCTGATCTCCCCGCTCGTCCGGAGTGTGAGACCTCCCAGCTGACAGCGGGTCCCGTGTGGACCTTGGGCACTATTGTTGGCCCCATGAAGTTCGACGGGTTTGAAACGCTGGCCATCCACGCGGGGCAGGAGCCGGACGCCGGCACCGGCGCCGTGGTGGTGCCGATCTACCAGACGAGTACCTACGCCCAGGACGGCGTCGGCGGGATGCGGCAGGGATACGAGTACTCCCGCACCGCCAACCCCACGCGCACCGCGCTGGAGGAGTGCCTCGCCGCACTGGAGGCCGGATCGCGCGGGCTCGCCTTCGCCTCCGGTATGGCCGCCGAGGACAC
>JAJYSQ010000260.1 GCA_021793495.1 Actinomycetes bacterium | reverse complement strand
CCGCGATGGTGGGGTGCAGGTTCAGGCTGGTGCGGTGGCCGTCGTCGCGCAGCGTGGTGGTGTCCTGGATAGCCAGGACGTGCCGGCCGGCCGCCAGCGCGCGGGTGCCGGCCGCAAAGCCTTTCCCAGAGACGTCCACCACCACGACCTCGAGCATGGGACCCGTCGGCGACTTGGCCGCGACCAGGAAGTCTCCGGAGAACGAGCTGCCCCCGGCCGAGCGCAGCACGACCTCGGCGCGCCACCCCGGCGGCAGGCGAGGCAGCTCACCCTGAGCGGCGAGCCGGTCGCGCAGGTCGACGAGCATCGACTCACCGAGGGTCCCCTGGACACCCAGCCGCACCCGAACCCGAGCAACCGCCAGCACGATGACCCCGGTGACTACCAGCACGAGGACGGAACCGGGCAGGGAGGGGTTGGCGTGCGGTACCCGCAGCGCGACGACCACGAGGCCGCCGGCCACCGCGAGGTAGACGACCAGCAGCCCCCGGACCCCGACCAGGTACCCCGCGACGAGGATGACGACCACGAACATGCTGACCGGCACGAGCACCGGCTGGGCCACGTTCAACAGCGCGATGACCGCGGTGGCCACGACCAGGGCGACGAGGGTGAATGGCTCGGAGGGCAGCACGTGCCGACGCAGGGTGGTGAGAGCGCCGCGCATCCGGCTCGACGCCCTGGTCCACCCGCCCTGAGGCTCCGGCCCGGCGGTCATGGGACCCGACCCTAACCAGCCGAACGCCCGATCCCCTACCACCCGTTCGAGGCATCTGCCGCGGTGTCCGGCTTTCCGCGTATCCTACCGGGCGTGCCTGCCCGACCTCTCGCCGAGCTGGTGGACCCAGGCTGGGCGCAGGTATTGGCCCCCGTCGCCGACCGGATCACGGCTCTGGGAGACTTCCTGCGCCAGGAATCTGCCGCCGGGCGAGGCTACCTGCCCGCCGGCCACCAGATCCTGCGGGCGTTCACCCTGCCCCTGGTGGACGTCCGGGTGCTCATCCTCGGACAGGACCCGTACCCCACCCCGGGGCATCCTGTGGGGCTGTCCTTCTCCGTGGCACCCGGCGTCCGACCCGTGCCGCGGAGCCTGAGCAACATCTTCCGCGAGTACGTCGAGGACCTCGGACTGGCCCCACCCTCGTCGGGAGACCTGTCGCCGTGGACCACCCAAGGCGTCTTGCTGCTCAACCGGGTGCTCACCGTGACCCCCGGACAACCTGGATCGCACCGTCAGCGAGGCTGGGAGGAGGTCACCTCCCGAGCGATCGAGGCGCTGGCGCAGCGTGGCGGCCCGCTGGTGGCCGTGCTGTGGGGACGGGACGCGCAGTCGGCGCGCCCCGCGCTCGCTGGGGGGCCCGTGATCGCCAGCGCCCACCCCAGCCCGATGTCGGCCGACCGCGGGTTCTTCGGCTCGCGCCCGTTCAGCCGGGTGAACGCCCTGTTGGCTGAGCAGGGGGCACCGCCCATCGACTGGCGCCTGGCCTGACCGTTGTACCCCAGGCCCACCCTCCGGGCAATCCAGGTGACGAGCTCGTTCGGCTCTGGTAGGCAGGAGCCGTGACCCGTCCACCCGAACCCGCCGATCCTGACAACCTGGTCCTACGCCCGTGCGCCGAGGCCGACTGGTCGGCGATGGTCCGGGTGGACGACCACGCTTTCGGCTCGACCGCGAGCCCCGAGATCCGCCAGGCCGACCGGGACCTGGTGGAGCTCGATCGGACCCTGGGTGCCTTCGACGGTGCCGAGCTGGTCGGCATGTCCGGGATCTACTCCTTGGCGATGTCGGTACCGGGCCGAACCGTCCCGGTTGCCGGCATCACCGGGGTCGGGGTGCTGCCGACCCACCGTCGGCGCGGCATCCTGACCCGCCTCATGCGCGGCATGCTCGACGAGCTGGCCAGCCGCACCCACCCGGGGCACGACGAGGCAGTGGCCGCGCTGTTCGCTTCCGAGCCGGCGATCTACCCGCGCTTCGGCTTCGGAGCGGCCAGCCGGGCGGTCAGCCTGACCCTGCCCCGTGATGCCCACGCGCTCGCCGACGCCCCCGCGGACCCTTCGGTGCGCCTGCGGCTGGTCGACCCGGCTCTTGCCGCGGCCCGTCAGCTCGAGACGGTGATGGAGCGCGTCGCCCACCGGCGACCCGGGGTCTACGCCCGCGACGATCGCTGGCTGGCCCGCGCCCTGGTGGAGGCACCGGAGCGTCGCGGCCAGGCCAGCGCGCTGCGCCAGGTGGCCGCCGACCGCAACGGGCAGGTGGTCGGCTTCGCCCGGTACCGCACCGAGGTGGAGTGGAATGATGCCGGCCCGCACGGGGTCGTTCGCGTATCCGAGCTTGTCGGGGCTGACCCGGCTGTCGAGGCGACGCTCTGGCGCTATGTGCTCGACCTCGACCTCACCGTGAGCGTAGAGGCAGCAAGTCGTCCGATCGATGATCCACTGCTGGAGTGGTTGCGGGACCCGCGTCGGGCCGTACCCCGGGTGCGGGACGGGCTGTATGTCCGGCTGGTCGACCTGCCGAGGGCCTTGGCCGAGCGTGGATTCGCCGACGAGGTCGAGGTGGTCCTGGAGGTGACCGACCGACTGCTCCCGAGCAACGCGGGCCGGTGGCGGGTTCGGACGACGGCGACCGGCGCTCGGTGCGAGCCGACCAACGCACCGGCAGAACTGTCGCTGGACATCGCCACCCTTGGGGCGATCCATCTGGGACGGGCCTCGCTGACCCGGATGGCCGCCGCGGGCCGGGTGGTCGAGCATCGCGACGGCGCGGTCGCCGCGGTGAGCCGAGCCTGGGTCGGCGAGCAGGAGCCGTGGTGCCCCTGGGTGTTCTGAGCCCAGGCAGGTCAGGCAGGTCAGGCAGCCGGTGGGGCGGGCAGCGGCGGCAGAGCACCGCTGGCCTCGAACGCGTCGAGCATCGCCAGGCGACGCTGGTGGCGCGCACCCTGGGAGAACTCCGTGGCCAGGAACAGCGCGACCAGCGCGACGGCCTGGTCCTCGTCGTGCTCTCGCGCCCCGATGCTGACGACGTTGGCGTTGTTGTGCTCTCGAGCCAGCCGCGCCGTCTCCTCGTTCCAGGCGAGGGCGGCACGGATCCCACGGACCTTGTTCGCGGCCATCTGCTCGCCGTTGCCCGAGCCTCCGAGCACGATCCCCAGGCATGGCACGCCGGCTGCGAGGTCGGCGGCGGTGGCGACGGCCGTGCGGAGCACGTACACGGGGTAGTCGTCGGCCGGGTCCAGTCGTATCGCCCCGTGGTCGACCATCTCGTACCCCACGGCGGAGAGCTCGCGGACCAGCCGGGACTTCAGCTCGAAGGCCGCATGGTCGCAGCCGATGTGCACGCGCATGACGGGCAGTGTGGCACGCGCCCCGGCCCCGAGCCGAGCCGGGGCGTACCCGACGTCGGAACGCCCCCGGCCCTGGTGGACCAGCACCGTTAGGCTTCGACAGTGGCCGGCATCGGGACGGCGGGGCCCACGCTGCGCATCGGTGCCAGCGTTCCGGACCTGGACAGCCTCGAGCTGTTGGTGGCCGTGGCGCAGACCGGGAGCCTGAACCAAGCCGCGGCACGCTTCGGGCTGACCCAGCCGGCCGTGAGCACTCGGCTGCGGCGGCTGGAACGGCGGATCGGCGTTCCGCTGCTGGAGCGAGCCACCACGGGTACTCGCCTGACCGCCGCTGGCGAGCTGACCGTGGGGTGGGCCCAGGAGCTGCTGGCGGCCGCCATCGACCTCTCGCGGGCACTGGCCTCGCTGAGCACCGGCCCGGCACGCGCCGTTCGGGTGGCGGCCAGTCAGACCATCGCGGAGTCGCTGCTGCCGACCTGGCTGGTCGCGCTGGACGAGGCGAGCAGCGGCACCCCGGTGCACCTGGAGGTGGCGAACTCCGCGCAGGTCGCCGAGGCGGTCCGCGCCGGCCAGTGCGACCTGGGGTTCGTCGAAGGACCTCGGCCACCCGTGGGACTGGCCACGCGGGTGGTCGGCCACGACCACCTCCTCGCCGTAGCCAGTCC
>JAJYSQ010000259.1 GCA_021793495.1 Actinomycetes bacterium | reverse complement strand
TGGTCGTGGCCGACCTGGTCCGCCACGCCCACGAGTCCGGCATCCGGGTCGGACCAGGGCGCGGCTCGGCAGCCGGGGCGCTGATCGCCTACGCGCTGGGGATCACCGAGCTGGACCCGATGGTCCACGGTCTGCTGTTCGAACGGTTCCTCAACCCCGAGCGAATCTCGATGCCCGACATCGACATGGACTTCGATGAGCGACGACGGGCCGACATGATCCGGTACGCCACGGAGACGTACGGCGAGGACCACGTCGCCCAGATCATCACCTACGGCACGATCAAGGCCAAGCAGGCGGTCAAGGACTCCGCTCGTGTCCTGGGGTACCCGTACGCGATGGGCGACCGGATCACCAAGGCGATGCCGCCGGCGGTGATGGGCCGGGACGTCTCGCTCGCCGCAGCCTTCGACGAGACCAGCTCGCGGTACGCCGAGGCCGGTACGTTCCGCGCGCTGCACTCCGCCGACCCGGACGTGGCTCGGGTGGTGACCACCGCCCGGGGGCTGGAGGGGCTCAAGCGGCAGTGGGGCGTGCACGCGGCCGGGGTGATCCTGTCCCGTGAGCCGCTGCTGGACGTGGTGCCGATCCAGCGCCGCGAGCAGGATGGGGCGATCATCACCCAGTTCGACATGGGGGCGTGCGAGAAGCTCGGCCTGCTGAAGATGGACTTCCTGGGCCTGCGCAACCTCACCGTGCTCGACGACGCGCTGGCCGGCATCCGAGCGAACCGTGGCGACGAGGTCGTGCTGGAATCGCTGCCGTTGGACGACCGGGCGACCTACGAGCTGCTGGCCCGCGGGGACACCCTGGGGGTGTTCCAGCTCGACGGCGGGCCGATGCGCGCGTTGCTGCGCGCGATGCGCCCGGACAACTTTGCCGACATCTCCGCGGTCCTCGCGCTGTACCGGCCGGGGCCGATGGGGGCGAACACCCACATCGAGTACGCCGACCGGAAGAACAACCGCAAGCCGGTGGTGGCGATCCACCCCGAGCTGGCCGAACCGTTGGCCGACATCCTCGGAGAGAGCTATGGGTTGATCGTCTACCAGGAGCAGGTGATGGCGATCGCCCAGCGGGTCGCCGGGTACTCCCTGGGCAAGGCGGACCTGCTGCGCCGGGCGATGAGCAAGAAGAAGAAGGAGATCATCGACCAGGAGTACGTCCCCTTCGCCGAGGGGATGCGGGCCAACGGGTACTCCGAGGGTGCCGTCAGCACCCTGTGGGAGATCCTCGTCCCGTTCTCGGACTACGCGTTCAACAAGGCACACACCGCCGGGTACGGGCTGGTGTCCTACTGGACGGCGTACCTCAAGGCGAACTACCCGGCGGAGTACATGGCCGGCCTGCTGACCAGCGTGCGCGACGACAAGGACAAGTCGGCGGTCTACCTCAACGAGGCCCGGCGGATGGGCATCAAGGTGCTGCCGCCGGACATCAACGAGTCGGACGCGAACTTCACCCCTCGAGGCACCGACATCCGCTTCGGGCTGGCCGCGGTACGCAACGTCGGCGCCGGGGTCGTCGCCTCGATCCTGGGCACCCGCCGATCGGCCGGCCGGTTCGCCGACTTCGCCGACTTCCTGGCCAAGGTCGACCCGGTGGTGTGCAACAAGAAGACCGTGGAGTCGCTGATCAAGGCCGGTGCCTTCGACTCCCTCGGGCATGCCCGCCGCGGGCTGCTCGCGGTGCACGCCGAGGCGATCGACGCGGTGCTGGAGACCAAGCGGGCCGAGGCGATCGGGCAGTTCGACCTGTTCGGCGGGGACGAGAAGTCCGGTTCACGGCCGTTCGGCCTGGACCTGACGATCCCGGTCGGCGAGTGGGACAAGCCGGTGCTGCTCGGGTACGAGCGGGAGATGCTCGGGCTGTACGTGTCCGACCACCCCTTGTACGGCGTGGAGCACCTGCTCGCCACCAAGGTGGACTGCCCGGTGGCGGCACTGCTCGGCGACGAGGACCGCCCGGACGGCTCGATGGTCACCATCGGCGGGCTGGTCACCGCACTGACCCGGAAGATGACCCGGCAGGGCAACCCGTGGGCCACGGCCACGGTCGAAGACCTCGATGGTGCCATCGAGGTGATGTTCTTCCCCGCGAGCTACCAGCTGGTGGCCACCTCGCTGGCTGAGGACGCCGTGGTGGTGGTGACCGGCCGGCTGGATCGTCGCGAGGACGTGCCGAAGCTGATCGCGACCGACCTGAGCCTGCCGGACCTGTCCGACGGACCCCGAGGCCCGGTCGTGCTCACCCTCGCTGCCCCCCGGTGCACCCCGCCGGTCGTCGAGGCGCTCAAGGGCGTGCTGGCTACCCATCCGGGGACCACCGAGGTTCGACTGCGCCTGGAGTCCCAGGGTCGCACCACCGAGATGCGCCTGGACGAGAAGTACCGGGTGACCTCGACTGCCGCCCTGATGGCCGACCTGAAGGCGCTGCTCGGGCCGGCTGCGGTTGGTGTCGCGGCCGGCCCGTAGGCTGCCCGGATGCCGATGTCGACCCGCGCCCGAGGACCGGTGCTGCGTGGACGGCTCCGTGCTGGGGTGCGCCGGGGCTTCGCGGTCCTCGGGGTCGCGGCGAGCGCCGGGCTGCCGTGGGCCGTGCTCTGGTGGGCGCTGGCCCCTCGGGCTCGCTACTCGGTCACTGCGGGCGGGGCCAGTCTCGGGGAGCGGGCTGGGGAGGCGCTGGTCGGTGCGGATGTGGTCTTCGGGAGCATCGGAGTAGTCGTGGGGCTGGGTGCAGCGCTGGTGCTGGGCTGGCGGCGCCGGGACGTGGCGACCACGGCCGGCCTGGGAGTGGGCCTGTTGCTCGCCGGGCTGGTTGCGGAGGCGTTGGGGCACTTGGCCGGTCCGGGCTCCCTGCTGGACCGGGTCTCCGCCGCCCCGGTGGGGGCTCGGGTCACCGAGGCCCTGGACCTGCACGCCATGGGGGTGCTCACCTTCGCTCCGGTGGTCGCGATGATCATCATGATGGTCCTCGCGGTCTGGTCCTCAGACCCACCGGAGCACTCTGCCGACTCCTGACGGGCAGCCTCAGGAGTCTCCGCTCCCCTCGCCCGGCGCATGTTCCTTGGCCCGCATCAACCAGGCAGACAGCGCCAGGAGCACGACCAGGACCCCGAGCACCCCGACCTCGGTCATCGAGTCGTTGAAGGTCGATCCGCTGCCCGGGGCCTCGGCTGCCTTGATGGACAGCAGGATGATCTCCTTGATGGCACTGAGGATTCCCACCACGAGGAACGGCTCAGCGAGGATCCGCCGGCGTCGCAGCGTGACCCGGACCGCGTAGAGCAGCTCGACGATGATGAACACGAGGAGCAGCCGGTCGAGCACTCCCAGGACGACGGCCGTGGCGTCCGTGTGCGCCAGGCTCAGCATGCCGTGGGCCGCGTCGACGAGCACGACCAGGGCGACGGCGACCAGCAGCACGGCGATGCCGAGATAGATGACGTCCTCGCTGATCTGCAGAGGACGTTCGCTGGCGTGTCCCTCGGCGTCCACGCGTTCACGCCGGGTCTCGGGCACAGGTTCCGCCGGTGCTACGGGGGGGGGTCGTCCGTCCCGTCGTCGACCATGCCGCGAGACTAGCCCGAGCCAGAGTCCCGCAGCCGACCTCCTCGGTCCGACCGGGGCCGGCGGATCGGGGCCAGCCGGGCCTCGGTGAGCTGGCGGAGGTCCTCGGGTGCGAGCTCGACGTCCAGCCCGCGGCGCCCGGCGGAGACGAGGATCGTCCGGTGCCCGGCCGCGGAGGAGTCGATCACGGTCGGCAGCCCCCGACGCTGTCCCAGCGGACTGATCCCGCCGATGACGTACCCGGTCACGCGCTCGGCGGTACCGGGCTCCGCCAGCGCCGCTCGTCTGGCTCCGCGCACCTGGGCCCACGCCTTGAGGTCCAGCAGGTCCGGCACAGGGATGACCGCGACCCCCAGCTGGCCGTCCGCCTCGACCAGCAGTGTCTTGAACACCCGATCGGGATCGACGTCGAGAGCGGCGGCCGCCTCTCGGCCGTACTCACGG
>JAJYSQ010000258.1 GCA_021793495.1 Actinomycetes bacterium | reverse complement strand
GAGTGCGAGTACTTCGCGTTGCGCGGGGTCGCGCTGCTGGTCGAGACGATTGGCAAGGTTCGCGAGCGCCTCAACCCGCAGCTGCACATCGAAGGCATCCTCGCCACCATGTACGACGCCCGAACGCTGCATGGACGGGAGGTGCTGACACGGGTGGTTGAGGCCTTCGGTGACGACGTGTTTCACACGGTGATCAACCGTACGGTGCGCTTCCCGGAGACGACGGTGGTCGGCGAACCGATCACCACATACGCCCCCACCTCGCTGGGGGCGGCTGCCTACCGGCAGCTGGCCAGAGAGGTGCTGAGCGCATGACTCGCCGAGCAAGCCTGCCCGGAGCGGATGAACTCTTCCGCGCGACCGCAGTCTTGGATCAATCTTCGCCAGATGTCTCGGGCTCAGGTAGAGATGCTCTTGTGGATGGCGATCCTTCCCTGGACGGCCAGCCAGGACTGGCAAGCGGTGACACCATGCACGAGGCCCGGTCGGGGACCGCCGACGGTGACGAGCTCACCGACAGCGACGAGCTCCCGAGGGCTACCGCCCCGAGCCCGGAGGTACGGGGCGTTCTGGCGGGGGGGTCGCGGTCGCCGGTGCGGAGAGGCGTGGCCAACAACGGTGTCCGCGTCACGGAACGGCGAGCCGCGCACGGGGCCGATCGCCGCCCCAGCGGTCGGGAGCGCCACGACGAGAAGATCACGGTCTACGTCTCCGCCGAGGAGTTCGTCGACTTGGAGCACGCGCGCCTGCTCTTGCGAGCCGAGCACGGTCTGGGGGTGGACCGAGGAAGGATGGTTCGAGAGGCTCTGGCGGTCGTGCTCGCTGACCTGGAGGCCAAGGGTGAGGCCAGCATCCTGGTGCGACGGCTGCGGGGCCGATGATCATGACGGGTGGCGACGTGCTTGCCGACCCTCGGTCGAGCACGACGCCTGCGAGCGGTCTCCAGCACCCCGGCCCGGCGCAGCTCGAGCCACCTGGTGACTTCCAGGTACACCTGTCCGTCTTCGACGGTCCGTTCGACCTGCTGCTGACATTGATCAGCAAGCACCGGCTCGATGTCACCGAAGTGGCTCTGGCGCAGGTCACGGATGAGTTCATGGCGTATATCCGGGGTAGGAGCCCGGCGTGGGATCTCGAGCAGGCGACCAGCTTCCTGGTGGTTGCCGCCACTCTGCTGGACCTGAAGACCGCCCGGCTCCTGCCGACCGGCGAGGTGGAGGACGAGGAGGACCTGGCCCTGCTGGAGACCCGGGACCTGCTCTTTGCCCGGCTGCTGCAGTACCGGGCCTACCGGCAGGTCGCGGCGATCCTTTCGCAGCGTTGGGTGCTCGAGTCCCGTCGGTACGTTCGGAGCGTCGGGTTGGAAGCCAAGTTCGTCGGTCTCCTGCCGGATGTCGTGCTGGGACTTGATGCAGCGCAGTTCGCGGTGCTGGCGGCCAGGGTGCTGGCACCCCGCCTTCCCCCCACGGTGTCACTGGCGCACGTGCACGTCCCGCAGGTGAGCGTCCGAGACCAGGCGCTGCTCCTGATCGACCGCTTGCGTCGCCTGTCGACGGCGAGCTTCCGGGCACTGACTGACGACTGTCCCGACCGCCCGACCGTGGTTGCCCGTTTCCTGGCTGTGCTGGAGCTCTTCCGGGACGGCCTCGTGGCATTCACTCAGTTCGACCCGTTGGGCGAGCTGCAGGTCAGCTGGACTGGTAAGGAGGAGGGATCCTTGGTGGTGGAGGAGTACGACGACGCGGTCGCTGACTCGCCGGGACGGCTGGCCTCAGGGGCCTCACGTGACCTTGGGCCGTCTACCGGTGCCGCTCATGCCTGATCAGGGTGACCATCCCCCCTACGCCACCGGGGCCGAGACGACCCAGGACGACCCGGCGAGAGACGAGTTGGCTGATGGCGTCGGCGGCTCGGTCTCCGGCATCGACCGGGGCCCCGAGGACGCCGTGGCGGAGGCCGTCGCCCGGGTGGGCCTCGGCGCTGCCCTGGAGTCGTTGCTCCTCATCTCGGACGAGCCACTGGGTGCGACCGTGATGGCGGAGGCGGTGCGGCGACCTCTCGCGGACGTTGAGGAGTCGCTGACTCGGCTCTCGGAGGAGTACGCCCGTCGCGGTTGCGGCTTCGAGCTGCGACGTACCGGGGTCGGGTGGCGGTTCACCACCGTGGCTGGCTGTGCCCCGGTGATCGAGGCCTACATACGAGAGGGACAGCGGTCGCGACTGAGTCAGGCGGCCCTGGAGACCCTGGCCGTGGTCGCCTATCGCCAGCCAGTGACTCGTTCCCGGGTTGCTGCGGTTCGCGGGGTCAACGTCGACGGAGTGGTCAGGACCCTGGTGGCGCGTGGCTTGATCGAGGACGTGGGAACAGAGGCAGAGACCGGAGCAACCCTGTACCGGACCACCTCCTTTTTTCTGGAACGTCTCGGTTTAGCAAGTTTATCCGACTTGCCCGATCTAGCCAACCATCTACCTGACATTCATCTTGCTGAGCGTGAGGACGTTACATCGTCATGAAAAGCCCAAGGCCCAAGAGAAGTCTCGCCGTGCCCCGAGTCGGTGCGACGAGGCTGTCGCATCCGAGAAGCGATGGCGACGGCCGACGGTCGCCGGTCGCTGGTCGACCGGTAAAGCCTCGCCGGTCCGACCCGCAGGAATCCAGGGGCACTTCTCCGGCGAGACCGAGCCCTGGGGCGAACGACCCGGCAAGCGGAAGCTCCCGTGCGCGGAGGGGGGGAGCTACCCAGCCCGGTCCGTCGACGGGCCGGGCTGGGTCAAGGCGAGGGCAGTCGGAACGGGGTGCGGTCGTTCCCCCTGCGTCGAGGCAGCCACGAGTACCGGCACCACGAGTACCGGCACCACGAGTACCGGCACCACGAGTACCGGCACCACGAGTACCGAAGTCTAGGAAAACTATATCTCTCCTTGAGGTTGATGACAGTCGAATCGATCAGCCTCGACGTTCAGTTGACACCTATACATCGGGTGTTCGCCTGCAGAAAGTCCTCGCACAGGCTGGCGTCGGGAGCAGGCGGGCTTGTGAGGAACTGATCTCTGAAGGACGCGTACGCGTCGATGGTCGCGTCATACGGGAACAAGGGGTGCGCGTCGACCAGGGCGCAGCAGTCGTGACTGTGGATGGACGCCGTATCCCAACCGTTCCCGGTGGTGTCTACCTTGCCCTGAACAAGCCACGAGGTGTGCTGTCCGCCATGTCGGACCAACAGGGGCGTCGCTGCGTGGGCGACCTCGTCGCGGACCGTGCAGCACGTCTGTTCCATGTGGGCCGCCTTGACGTGGACACCGAAGGTCTGCTCCTGCTCACCAACGACGGAGACCTGGCGCATCGGTTGGCGCATCCATCCTTTGGCGTGTCGAAGGTCTACCTCGCCGAGGTGCCGGCCCCCGTGCCCCCTGGACTGGGGCGACAGCTGCGGGAGGGCGTCATGCTTGAGGACGGTGTCGCGCGGGTGGACGCGTTCCGCGTCGTGCAGTCGCATGCGGGACGGGCGTTGGTGGAGCTTCACCTGCATGAGGGTCGCCAACGCATCGTCCGCCGATTGATGGCGGCGGTGGGTCACCCGGTAGGGCGGTTGGTCAGGTTGCAGGTGGGGCCCATCCGGCTGGGGGACATGCGTCCGGGCTCGGTGCGACCGCTGAACCAGTCTGAGGTCATGTCTCTCTTGACACTTGTCGATTGATCAGCGAGCCAAAGGGCAATGAGATCAAGCAGGTTCTTTGTCGGGGAGAATAGCAATAAGCTAAGAGCGATACATCTCTAGCCGTATCGCCATCTAGCGTGCGAGCGCTAAGAAAAGAAATACTTTAGGATCGGTAGCATTAAATATGTAGAACGCTATGTCGATATACAGTGTCAGAGATTACTGTCAGTCGCAGATCGATCACCGTACGGGGCGTACTACAGCGACAAACCCGCGAAGCGGTATGTCGATGATACCAAGTAACTTGCGGCACTTCAGGCTGAAGTTGGGACAGGTTCGTGGAGAGCCGATGTCACGGCG
>JAJYSQ010000257.1 GCA_021793495.1 Actinomycetes bacterium | reverse complement strand
GGCCGCTGGCCGGTGCACCGCCCACCCCGCCGGCCGGGGAGCCGGGGGCGGGCGCCGAAACGTGCTCCAGCTGAGCGCCGGCGCCACCTTGGCCCGTCCGGGAGCTGCCCCCGCCGCCCCGCCGCCCTGGGCCTCGGCGGCTTGAGCCCCGACGGTCAGAAGATCTGCAATTTTGCCGATGGCGCCGACGCCGCCGTGGCGTAGAACGTCATCGACGGCAGCCGTGTCGCTTGCGGCGGGACTGGCGTCGCAACCTACTCCGGCGGGGGAGCTGGCTCCTCGCCTGCCTGCAGGCGAGGAGCCGTAGGTCTCGCGTCCGGTGCAGCACCAGACCAGCACCCACCGGCCCCCATCTCGAAGGTTCCGGTGGGTCGACCCGAAAGGAACGGATCATGTCCATGCTATCTCGGCGCCTCCTCCTATGGGGTGGCGCCGCCGCGGTGGCCTCGGCCGGCTTCGCCTTCATGGCAACCAACAGCGTTCCGACCACCTACGCCGGACAGGGCCAAGGCACCATCAGCGGCTACGCCGTCAGCAATGTCCACTACAGCGATGCGACAGGCGACCCGGCCAGCCCGAGCGGCTGGGCAATCAATGGCGTGACGTTCGATCTTGCGCCTGCCGGTGCTCCAGCGATCAATGTCCATGCCTATATCCAGGCCGGTAGTCAGTGGTTCGATTACTCCTCGTGCACGGTGACGGGCGCCGGTTCCGACTACACCCAATACTCGTGCAGCCGGGGTAGCGGAAGCAATCCCGAGGCACCTGAGGGTCCGGCCAACACCCTTGAGGTGACGGCGGCTCAGTGAGCAGGACCGGTGTCACCCGATCCTTGGGCTGACTCCTTGGGATGGCCGGGGTGCGGTGCCTTGCAGAGCAGGTGCTGCACCTCGGCCTCCGCACCGAGGGCCGTTCCTTGTCTACGAATCCACCGGACAACAGCTCGGCACCGTGATGCCACCACACCACCACGATCTCGTTGGATCGACACCGCAACGATGACGGCAACCGACACTGCTCTCGACACCCGTGCCGCTGGCAACGGCTCGCTCGGTCATCCCCCTTCTGTCATGCGGCATCGCCGATGGGCAAGAAGCAAGCTCCGCCTCACCCGGCTCGTGGGGACCCTGGCGCTGGCCGCAGCACTGTGGGTCGGATTCGCCCCCCAGCAGCTGGGCGGATCGACGTCGTATGTCATCACCTATGGCATCAGCATGCTGCCACACTTCCACGCCGGCGACCTCGTGCTCCTGCGAGAAGAACCTTCGTATCATGTCGGAGAGGTAGCTGGGTATCACAACGGCCAGCTTGGTGTGGTGGTGATGCATCGCATCATCGCCATCAGCGATGGACGGTACGTCTTCAAAGGCGACAACAACAGCTTCACCGACTCCTACCACCCCACGAAATCCCAGATCGTCGGCGCGGAATGGATCCACCTGCCAGGCGTCGGCCACTACCTGGCCGACCTTCGCTCCCCGGCAGTGGCCGCTCTCGCGCTAGCCCTGCTGTGGATCTTGTCGTTCTCGTTCAAGACCCGATCCCGACGCCAGCGCAGGAGGCATCGTCGTGCGAGCTGAATCAGAATCCACACCAGGGCAACCCCGTCGAAGCCGTGACAGGCTCGACGCCATGCTGGCCTGTGCCGCGCTGGCTATCTGCGCTGTCGTAGTGGGCACCCTTGCCTGGACCAGGGCGACCACCGCGACGTCCGCCATCGGCTATGCCCAGTCCGGAACCCTCTCCTACGGTGCCTCGGTCAGCCCCACCTCGGTCTACGGCAGCAGCCGGCTCATCTCAGGGCAACCCGTGTACACCAGCGCGGTCACCCATCTCCACCTGACCTACGACTACCACTTCCAGGCAAACGCACCCAGCACCCTGTCCGGTTCCGAACAGCTCATCGCCACCATCGACAACGGCCAAGGCCTCACCCGCCGCATCGTGCTGCAGCCGGCAAGCTCCTTCACCGGCCCTGGCTTCATCACCGGCGCCGACCTCAACCTGGCCGACATCGCCAATGTGGCGCAGCAGTTTGATCGGGGAGCGAGTGCCAACCCGAACAACTCAAGCTCATACAACGTCGCGGTGACGCCAGCCGTACACATCCACGGAAAGCTCGGTGGGGTGAGTGTCAACGAGGCATTCGACGCCGCGGCGACGTTCGTCTTCAACGGTGCAGCCCTCATCCCCACCTCCGCGACGACGAATGGGTCGGGCTCAGCCACCGCCTCAGGATCGTCTGCCACGGCATCGCTTCACCACAGCTCCACCGGTTCTGTCAAGGTTCCAAGAGGGCGCACCGCCACGATGTTGTTCGGACTGCCGGTAGCAGATGCACGGTTGGCGGCCCTGATCGTGTTCATCGGGGCACTGGTCGGCGGACTTCGCTTCGGTCTCCCGTTGCTCCGCGATATCACCTCCGGTGAGGAGCAGGTGCGCATCGCAGCGCGCTACGGCTCCACGCTGGTCACCACCGACTTCGTATCTCCGCCCGAGCACGCAGCCGTGGTGGAGCTCACTTCGTTCGACGGGCTGATGCAGGTGGCCCGCCGCCTCGAGTGCCCGGTGCTGCACCAGACAGGTGACCTCGAGCGGTATGCCGTTGTGGATAACGGAACCATCTATCAGTACACGACCGCATCGGGCCGAACCCCGGCGAACCTGGCCAGCGAGGGCTGCAAGGGCCCTGCCGCAGATGCCGCACCTGCCCGCCGCGTCCGCCTCTCACGAAACGGTACGAGTTGACGCGGCTGTCCCACACCCTGCCCCACGCAGCGGTCTCTGTGGCGTTCGTTGCCGCCGCGCTGGTCGCTGCTCCTGGCACTGCCAGACCGGCAGGGGCAACGCCGCGCTCGGCGCTCAGTTCCTGCGACGTCGGCGCCAGCCTCTCGGTGAGCTACGCCACCTCGGTCAGTTTGGCCAGCGGAACACCGGAAGGCGAGATCACTGGCGTCACGGTGTCAGGATTTCCCGCCAGCTGCGGCGGACGGACGGTCGTGCTTCAGATGTACGGCAACCTTGCCGGCAACCCGAAGACAGCACTGACCGGTGACACTCTCCTCACGACGGCCGACTCTGCGCTGGCTCCCTGTACCGGGGATCCCCTCACCGATCCACGCGTCATCAGGGACGGCTCCATCCGCTTCGCCCTCTGCTCCAAGGGTGGTCCCAGCGGCGACGCCAACCTGCAAGAAGCCACCCTGCTGTCATTGGCAGTGGACGGCACGCCCGCGCCGATCACGCTGAAAGCCGCCGGCGGCGGCACCACCCCGGGCAGCAGCGGCACCCCAACCGGCGGCGGCACCCCAGGAAGCAGCAGTACCCCAACCGGCGGCGGCACCGGCGGAGCTTCGCCCCAAGCAGCCACCAAGGCGGCCGGCAGCGGCCCCAGCCTGCTGGCCTTCACCGGCTCCGACATCTCGATGGCCTTCTGGGCCGGGATCCTCGCCCTGCTGCTCGGGCTGATCCTCACCGTCGTCGATCGGCGGAGGCGGCGGGCTGCCCCCGACGCCCAGGCGCCTCCCACCTGAGCCGTCTCTCCGCCAGTGCACCTGGAGCGACCAGCACACGCCCGGTCACCACAGCGGGCAGCGCGAAAGACACCACGAACGAGGTGTCACAGCCATCGCTGCGTTGCTGCGTCGCGAAAGAGCTCTGCGACAGCCAGGGTGCACAGCTGTGGTTCGCCGTCGAGGAGGATCAACCGAGGTACATGCCAGAGATCCGGCCGCCGGTTACCCTCCTGCTCTCGTCTACGACGCGCCCAGCTGGCAAGTCTCGACCGAGCCCTGCTGGCCGGCCCAGTTGCGGTCGAAGAGGCCGACGGCCAGGGGCAACACGGCGCCGCCTTTCGTTTCACCGCAGGCTCCGGTCCCGTCGAGGAGCAGGATCGCCACCTCCGCGACCTCGGGGCCGATCCGTTTGGGGCGAATGCGCTCATCTCCCGGCAGATGCCGCTGGTCGACACCGCAAAGCCAGCAAGCCCAGCCGGCAGCCTCAACGGCTTCGCGTAGGCAACCTTCCGCGCCCAAAGACGTAGCCAGCAGCGACATCGCCTCAATGCGACGCTGATGGGGATGCAGGC
>JAJYSQ010000256.1 GCA_021793495.1 Actinomycetes bacterium | reverse complement strand
GACGGCGGCGCGCTCGGCGAGTGGCTGCATGCGTGGCTGGTCGGGTTCGGGATCGACCCGGCCCGAGTGGACGCGGTCGCCGGCGAGATGGCGCGGGAGGCGGCGTGAGCGCGATGACCGCACAGCGAGTCGAGATTCGCTGCCAGAACTGCCCCGTGGTGTTCGTCGCCCCGACTGGCGAGTACACCCTGCCCGCCCCTGATGCCGCGCGTGCCGCTGGCTGGTCAGTGTGGGAGGGGACGACGCTCGGCGGGGAGCAGAGGAAGCACACGTTCTGCCCGTGGTGCGCAGGTCGCCGAGAGGACGCTGAGCGCCCGAAGTGGGATGCGCGGTGCGAGACATGCGGATGGGCGGCGTCCGATGCGGACGAGTACGAGAACGAGCCTTTCACCGCTGAGGATGCCGAGCGGTGGAAGTACGACCACGAATGCGAACCGGACGTGTTCCTGATCGCCCCCGGCGGCGAGCGCGTCAGGTGGCTCCCGCCGAAGGAGAAGAACGGCGGTGATGCCGCGTGACACGGACGAAGGGCCGCATGTGTGTCGGGAAGATCCGGCACCCCGACAAGCCCGCTGCGGAGAAGGCGATGTGGCGGATGGTCCGTGAGGGTGCCCGCCGTGCCCGGCTCAACGTGTACCGCTGCGGCCACTGCGACGGCGGCTGGCATGTGGGGCACGTGGGGAGGCGACGGTGAGCACTCCGCACCAGGTGACTGACGCGTGCGCTGACGTGCACTGCTTCTCCCACAACGTGGACGAGGCCCGGCCGGGGTGGCTGGTGTGTGGGGAGTGCATGCACGTGTTCCCGTCGGCGGGTGCGCTGCGCCGGGACTGGCGCCGGGAGTACTGGCGGATCGCCAGCATGGAGGGCGTTTCCCCCGCGATCCCGCTGTGGCGGCGGGTCCGGAACGCGGTGACCGTCCGGGCGTCGCGTGTGACGTTCTGCCCGCACTGCCTGCATGACTTCTCGTGGATGCCGCCGCGCCGCCGCTGGCTCCGCCGGGCGGGTGATGCCGCGTGAGCCCCACGAAGGCGCTACTCGAAGGGCTGAAGGCGCACTACCGCAAGCCCGGCACCGACCAGGACGGCGAGATCCTCGTCACCGAGGTCACCGCGCCCGGCTCGCACCGGTCGTGCGACCTGCTCCGTGTCGGGATGTGGCCGTCCCGCGGCCTCGGCATCGACGTCCACGAGCTGAAGGTGTCCCGCTCCGACTGGCTCCGCGAACTCCACGACCCGGGCAAGGCGGACGCGTGGTGGCGGTACTGCTCCCGGTTCTGGATCGTCGCGACACCCGGGGTCGTGAGCCGCGAGGAAATGCCGAAGGGGTGGGGGCTGATGCTCCCGCCGGCCCGGTCGAACGCGCGCCGGTTCCGCGTGGTGGTTCCTGCCGCGGAGCGGGAGCCGATGGTCGACCTGCCGCTGCTTGTGGAGATCCTGCGCCGGGCGGACAACACCCGTCTGGCGGAGATGGACCAGCTGCGGAAGGCTCACCGAACCGAGCTCTATACCAAGGTCAAGGCCGCCCGCCGCGCAGCGAATGGCGAGGTTCCCGACTCTGCCACGAGACAGAAGCTGCAGGCAGTGGAGGAGCTGGAGCGAGTTCTCGGCGCGTCGATCCGCAAACTCGCGTGGGGCACTGACCTTCCCCTGGAAGACATCACGCCCGAAGAGCTGGTGACCGCGGCCCGCGAGTACACCCACAACCATGTCGCGCTGCAGCGCCGCGCGGACGACCTGCGAAAGCAAGAGGAGCGGCTGCGCCGCGGACTGGAGAGGGCACTGCGCGACTTGGACCCGGGGCCCTCGAAGCGGAGTGATGCCGCATGAGCACGGTGACCGCCCAGGAGACGCTACCGAACCTGCTGCGTGCTACGGCCGCGATCGTACGGATGACGCACGGCCCGTCCTGCCCTCACCGGCCGGTGCACGAACGCGCGGCAGCGCTGCTGCTGCGGGTCGCTGACGCCGAAGAGACCGGCGCCGTGCTGCGGGCAGGGGAGCGGGACGCGGCCCTCCGCACCGCACACGCCTACCTGACGGACCGGGAACCCGCGGAGGCAGCAGCATGACCGAGCGCGATCACGGCTACGCCCGCTACCGCCTCGACGGCTGCCGCTGCTACGTCTGCGCAGCGGCCCGCTCCGCCTACGACGAAAACCGCAGCCGCGCCATTGCGTACGGGACATGGCAGCCGTGGGTGGACGCCGAACCGGTCCGCACCCACATCCGGCACCTGCAGACGTGCGGGATGGGGCTCCGCACCATCGAACGACTGTCCGGCGTGACCCGCTCCAGCCTGGCCGCGATCCTGTCCGGCAAGACCGGCAGGGAGCCGGCACGGAAGGTCCGCCCCGCTACGGCGCAGCGGATCCTCGCGGTCGAACCCACACTCGACAACCTTGCACCCAAAACGCTGGTCGACGCGACTGGGACGGTGCGCAGGCTCCAGGCCCTGGTGACGCAGGGATGGTCGCATGCCAAGCTCGCGGCCCGGCTGGGCATCACACCGCAGAACTTCACCTCGTTGATGAACAGCTCGCAGGTCACTGCTCGCCGGGCGCACGCAGTGCGGGACCTGTACGACGACCTGTGGAAGGTGCCGCCGCCGGAGGACACCCATCACCAGAAGATCGCTGCCTCGCGTGCCCGGAACCTGGCCCGCGAGCGTGGCTGGGTGTCGCCGCTGGCGTGGGACGACGACGCGATCGATGACCCGTCGGCTCGTCCCCGCGGCATCGCCAGAAAGGCGGTGGCGTGATGCCTGAGCGTCTCCAGCGCCGCCGGACACGCGGCTGGCGTCTCCCACCCGGTGCCCGGATCGTGGACCGCACAACTCGCTTCGGTAGCCCGTTCACGGTCGCCGACGCTGAAGCTGAGGGCCTCACCTACCCGCAGCTCGCTGTGGTGGAGCTCCACGCCAACTGGCTGCAGGGCGACGGCCCCGACACGTACACGGTCGGCGCCCGGAAACTGTCCCGCTCGTGGGTGCTGACGCACCTGCATGAGCTGCGGGGCCTGGACCTGGTGTGCCCGTGCCCGCCCGGCACACCGTGCCACGCCGACACCCTGATCGCATGGTCGAACAGGCCGCCCCGCCAGCCGAAGCCGCGCGGCGCAGGCCCGAAACCGTACCTGTGGCCGGTGCTGTGCGACGCACCCGTCACCGACCTGACAACCCAAGGAGCCGTCCTGTGATCTGCCCACCGTGCGCCGAGATGGCCGACTTCGTGACCGAGAACGGCTTGAGCGAGGGACACCCACCGGAGATGTGCCGGGACCACGGCCGCCAGATCCGGGCGTGTGGGTGCCAGCACCGCCCGCAGCACGCCCCGGACCCGGCCGCGGACGAGCCCGGGGGTGAGCTGTGACTGTCCGTTGGAACCCCGACAAGCCCCGCCGGTGCCCGAAGTGCAACACGATCGTCCACACCGCCGGCCCGGTGACGTGGCGTGCGGTGACCGAGTGCTGCCGGTGCGGCACGCGTTTCGCGCGGTGGCCTCGTCTGGGGTGGCTGCTGCCGGTCCGCCGCTGCGCCGCTATCGCGCACGGCTCCTGCCCGCACTATCTCGCGCGGTTGGGGGACCGGTGATGGAGACGCCCGTCACGCGCGGCTCTATGGCCGCAGACGCTCCGGAGCCGCCAGAGGTGATCTCAGCGCCTCTCGTGCTGGCGGTCCTGCGGGTCCCCGCCCACCGGGACTGGAACGACGCCCACGCCACACACAAGCGCGTCGCCGCCGCCACGACCGGCGCCCGCCCGCTGTGGGCGATGCCGGCGCCCGGCCTCCTCCTCGTGCAAGCCGAGACCGTCGACACGGACCTCCTCGCCGCCGGCGGCGGCACCGTCACCGGGCTGGTCGACCTCGCAGCCGCCCTCGGCCGGCTCGCCGAGGGGACGCGGGTGCGGTTCTCGCTGATCGGCAACCCGTGCCGGGTCGAGCGCGTCACCCCCGACCGGCAGCTGGCGTGCACGCCGCGGCGGGTGCCGCTGCCGCACGCTGAGCGGCCCGCGTGGCTGCACCGGAAGGTGGCCGGGGCGTTGGCGGTGACGTCGCCGGAGGATCGGCCGTTGCGGTCGGCGTCGGTGG
>JAJYSQ010000255.1 GCA_021793495.1 Actinomycetes bacterium | reverse complement strand
CGACGATGACCCTCCGGGGTCTGCTGCGCCTGCGGACCGGGGTGCGTCCGCCGGTGCCGGTGGACGAGGTCGAGCCCGTCTCGCAGATCGTCCGGCGGTTCTCCACCGGTGCGATGTCCTACGGGTCGATCTCGGCCGAAGCCCACCAGACGCTGGCGATCGCGATGAACCGGCTGGGAGCCCGGTCCAACACCGGGGAGGGCGGCGAGGACCCGGAGCGGTCCGCGCCGCTGCCCAACGGCGACTCGGCCCGTTCGACGATCCGACAGGTAGCCTCCGGCCGGTTCGGCGTGACCAGCGAGTACCTGGTGAACGCCACGGACCTGCAGATCAAGATGGCCCAGGGCGCCAAGCCGGGAGAGGGCGGGCAGCTGCCCGCCCACAAGGTGTACCCGTGGATTGCCCGGACCCGGCACTCCACCCCCGGAGTGGGGCTGATCTCCCCTCCCCCGCACCATGACATCTACTCGATCGAGGACCTGGCCCAGCTGATCCACGACCTGAAGAACGCCAACCCCGAGGCCCGCGTGCATGTCAAGCTGGTGTCGGAGATCGGCGTCGGCACCGTGGCCGCCGGAGTTGCCAAGGCCCACGCGGACGTCGTGCTGGTCTCCGGCCACGACGGCGGCACCGGTGCCGCACCGTTGACCAGCCTGAAGCACGCCGGCTCCCCCTGGGAGCTGGGTCTGGCCGAGACCCAGCAGACGCTGCTGGCCAACGGGTTGCGCGAGCGGATCGTGGTGCAGACCGATGGTCAGCTCAAGACCGGTCGCGACGTGGTCGTCGCCGCGCTGCTGGGCGCCGAGGAGTTCGGCTTTGCCACTGCCCCGCTGGTGGTCTCCGGCTGCGTGATGATGCGCGTCTGCCACCTGGACACCTGTCCGGTCGGGGTGGCCACGCAGAACCCCGTGCTGCGCCAGCGGTTCACCGGCCGCCCGGAGTTCGTCGTGACCTTCTTCGAGTACATCGCGACCGAGGTGCGCGCGTTGCTGGCCGAGCTCGGCTTCCGCAGCGTCGCGGAAGCGGTCGGGCAGGTGGAGATGCTCGACGCTGCCGACGCCGTCGAGGCGTGGAAGGCATCCAGCCTCGACCTGAGCCCGCTGCTGGTCGTGCCCCAGCTGCCGGGCGGAGCGGCCCGCCGATGCACCACCACCCAGGACCACGGGCTGGACAAGGCGTTGGACCGCGAGCTGATCGCCGCGTGCGCCGATGCCCTGGAGCATCGGACGCCGGTCCGGATCGCCCGGCCGGTGCGCAACGTCAACCGCACGGTCGGCACCATGCTCGGCTCTGCGGTGACCCGTCGGTACGGTGGCGAGGGGCTGCCCGACGACACCATCGACATCGCCCTGACCGGCTCGGCCGGGCAGTCCCTCGGGGCGTTCCTGCCCCGCGGTGTCACCCTGAGGTTGTTCGGGGACGCCAACGACTACCTGGGCAAGGGGCTGTCCGGCGGGCGGATCGTCGTGCGACCCGAGCGGCAGTCGGCGTTCGCCGCGGAGCGCAACGTGATCGCCGGCAACGTGGTGGCGTACGGCGCCACCAGCGGGGAGATCTTCCTGCGCGGCGTGGTGGGGGAGCGTGCCGGGGTGCGCAACTCCGGGGCCACCATCATCGCCGAGGGGGTGGGTGACCACGGGTGCGAGTACATGACCGGGGGCGTCGTCGTGCTGCTCGGACCGATGGGACGCAACTTCGCCGCCGGCATGTCCGGCGGGGTGGCGTACGTGCTCGACCTGGTGGCGCACCGGGTGAACTCGGCGATGGTCGACCTGGGGCCGTTGGACGCGTTCGACGCCGAGCGCCTCGTCGAGCTGGTGGCCCGGCACCGCGACGAGACCGGCTCGGCGGTGGCCGGCCGGCTGCTCGCCGACTGGCCCGCGGCGCTGGAGCGGTTCACCGTGGTGATGCCGCGCGACTACCAGCGGGTGCTCGCGGTGCGCGAAGCAGCCGCGGCGTCCGGACGTGACCTGGACGAGGCGATCATGGAGGCGGTTCGTGGCTGATCCCCGTGGGTTTCTCACCACCCCCCGGTCCGGGCCGACCCGTCGGCCGGTGGACGTACGGCTGCAGGACTGGCACGAGGTGTACGCCAACGGCGGACACCTGGACCCGGTGTCCTTGCGCGCACAGGCCGGTCGGTGCATGGACTGCGGCATCCCGTTCTGCCACGCCGGCTGCCCGCTGGGCAACCTCATCCCGGAGTGGAACGACCTGGCGTGGCGCGGGGACCTGCGTGCGGCCAGCGAACGGCTGCACGCGACGAACAATTTCCCCGAGCTCACCGGGCGGCTGTGCCCGGCTCCCTGCGAGGCCGCGTGCGTGCTGGGGATCAACGCCGAGCCGGTGACCATCAAGCAGGTCGAGGTCGAGATCGGCGACGCCGCGTGGCAGTCCGGGTGGCTGGACCCCGTGGTGCCCGACCGGCTCAGTGGCAAGACCGTGGCCGTCGTGGGTTCCGGTCCGGCTGGGTTGGCCGCTGCCCAGCAGCTGACCCGGGCCGGGCACACGGTCGCGGTGTACGAGCAGGCCGACCGGGTCGGTGGGCTGCTGCGGTACGGCATCCCCGAGTTCAAGATGGAGAAGCGGATCCTGGACCGGCGGCTGGCCCAGCTGGCTGGGGAAGGGGTGCGGTTCCGCACCGGGGTGCACGTGGGGGTCGACGTGTCCGGTGAGGCATTGCGCTCCCGGTACGACGCCGTGGTGCTGGCGGTGGGCGCGACCGTGGCGCGGGACCTGTCCGTGCCCGGTCGCGAGCTGACCGGGATCCATCAGGCGATGGAGTATCTGCCGCCGGCCAACCGGGTCGCTCTCGGCGAGCTGGACCGCTCGCCGATCGACGCCCGCGGCCGCCGCGTGGTGATCATCGGTGGGGGGGACACCGGGGCGGACTGCCTGGGGACCGCGCACCGGCAGGGTGCAGCCAGCGTTGTCCAGCTGGAGATCCTGCCACGCCCGCCGGCCGAGCGGCCGTCGAGCACCCCGTGGCCGACCTGGCCCCTGATGCTGCGGACCACGAGTGCCCACGAAGAGGGCGGCGAGCGGGTGTTCGCGGTGAGCACGGAGCGGTTCCTCGACGACGGCACCGGTCACGTTCGTGGCCTGGCCCTGGTTCAGGTCGAGCTGGTCGACGGCCGGTTCGAGCGAGTCCCGGGGACCGAGTCCGAGCTGGGTGCCGACCTGGTGCTGCTGGCCCTGGGCTTCTCCGGCCCGCAGCGCCACGGCCTGCTGGAGCATCTCGGTGTCGGGCTGGACGCTCGTGGTCTGGTCGCTCGGGACGAGGCATTCATGACCACCGTGCCTGGGGTGTTCGTCGCCGGAGACGCCGGGCGCGGCCAGTCGCTGATCGTCTGGGCGATCGCCGAGGGCCGCTCGGCGGCCGCCGGGGTCGACGCGTGGCTGATGGGGCAGAGCCTGCTGCCCGCCCCGATCGTCCCGTCGGAGCGCCCGCTGCTGGTGTGAGCGCGCCCGCGGCGGACACCACGTCGTACGGCCCGAGCTAGGCTCGCATCATGAGCATCGCTATCGCCACCACCACATCACTGTCGTTCGACGAGGCGCTCGCGCGGACGCGTGCGGTCCTCGCCGACCAAGGCTTCGGCGTGCTGACCGAGATCGACATTGCGGCCACGCTGAAGGCCAAGCTCGGCGTCGAGCTGGACCCCTACGTGATCCTCGGTGCCTGCAACCCGAGCCTGGCCCACCAGGCGTTGTCTGCTGACCCGCAGATCGGCCTCCTGCTGCCGTGCAACGTCGTGGTCCGCCGGACCGGCGAGCAGACCACGGTGGAGGCCATGGACCCCCAGCTCATGGTGGACGTGGCCGGGTTGGCCTCGATCCAGCCGGTGGTCGACGAGGCGAGGGCCCGGCTGCACACCGCCCTGGATGCGCTGGGCGGTTAGGGGCGCCGCGCGGCTTGTCGTGACCACCGACGGGTCGTGCCGCCCTCGTTGGTGCCGGGTCGTGCCGCCCCCGTTGGTAGGGTCGAGCAGTGATTCGACGCGCGAAGATCGTGTGCACCCTGGGCCCCGCGGTGTCCAGCCCCGAGAAGATCCTTGCCCTGGTCAGGGCGGGGATGGACGTGGCCCGG
>JAJYSQ010000254.1 GCA_021793495.1 Actinomycetes bacterium | reverse complement strand
CGCCTCGCTGTTCAACAGCATCTTCGCCGCCTCGACCACGTCGGTGTCGTCCGCCGTCCTGGCGACCGGGCTCGACTTCCCGGACGCGCTGAGCGCGAACTACCTGGCGAAGAATCTCGGTACTGGGGTGCTGCTGACCGATACGAACACCCTGTCGACCTACGCGATGACCCAGCTCGTGAACCACAACGTGGCCACGGTCTACATCGTCGGCGGCACGGGTGCGGTCAGCCAGGCGGTGCAGAACCAGATCGCGGCCATGCACCAGGGCAACAACCCGGCTAACCCCCTGGTCAACGTAATCCGGCTGGCCGGGAACACCCGGTACGGCACGAACTCCGCGGTGGACCTCTTCCCAGGCATGTCTGCCACGACGGCGATCGTGGCGACCGGGCAGAACTTCCCGGACGCGCTGACGGTTGGCCCCGTGGTCTACGCCAAGGGTTACCCGCTGGTTCTCACGCTCGGCACCTCGCTGAGCACTGAGGCGGCCACCACGTTGCAGAGCCTCGGAGTGCGCAACGTGATCGTGGTCGGCGGCACCGGCGCGGTCAGCAGTGCTGTCACCACGGCGATCACCAATCTGGGGATCACCGTGCAGGGCACACTGGCCGGGGCCGATCGGACCCAGACGGCGGCGGCGATCGCTAACTGGGAGTTCGCGTCGACCAGCACCACGGTGACCGGGACTCTTCTGGGCCTCGGGTGGACCGCTCCGACCAACATGTACGTGGCGCGGGGCGACATCTTCCCGGACGCACTGGTCGCCGGCCCATTGGCAGGCGTTGGTGCCGTGGGGACCGGTCTGGCAGGACAACCGATCCTGCTGAGCAACAGCCCGACCTCGTTGGGGGCGGGCATCCCGAGTTACGCCCCGTCCGCTGCGACGTCGCTCACCACCGTGACATCGCTCGGCCTGACCGGCGCGGTGAGCATCGGCACGCAGCTCGCGGCGATCGCCTCGATCGCGGGCTGAGTGAGCACCACGCACGACCAGCACCACTCGCAGTAGCCAGTGCGGCCCGGGACTTCGGTCCCGGGCCGCACTGGCATGTTCACCCTCACCGACCCTCTACCCGGGCGCCCCTACCGGGGGAGCACGCCGCCCCGCTACTCTCGCCCGATGGACCTCTCGATCTCCCACTGCTTCCTGCTCGTCCGGGACCAGGACGAGGCGCTCGCCTTCTACCGGGACGTCCTCGGGCTCCAGGTGCGTACCGACGTGGCGTTCGAGGGGATGCGCTGGCTGACCGTCGGGCCGGGCTCCCAGCCGGGGCTGGAGATCGTCCTGGAGTCCCCAGGCATGGGCCGCAGCCCAGCCGAGCAGGAGGCGATCCGGGCGTTGATGGCCGTCGGATCGGCCGGCACGCTGATCTTCGCCACCGAGGACTGCGACGCCACCTTCGCCCAGCTACGCGACGCCGGGGCCCGGATCATGCAGGAGCCGACCGACCAGCCGTACGGCGTGCGTGACTGTGCTTTCCGCGACCCGTCCGGCAACCACCTGCGCTTCTCCCAGCCACTGCACCCGGCCGGGTAGCCGGACTGGGAGTGTTGGCTCCTCGGACAGCGAACTCCCGGTACTGGTGTTCATACCGCGGTGCGTACGACCGTAGTGTTCTGCGCGCATGAAGGTGGACAAGCTAAGCATTTCGTTCGACCCTGATCGCGGTGATGCGGTGCGAGCGGCCGCCTACCGCAGCGGCCGGGGACTGTCGGGGTGGCTGGCCGAGGCGGCCGCCGCTCGCCTGCGGGCCGAGGAGCTGGCTGCTTTCCTGGACGGCTGGGAGAGCCAGCATGGGCCGCTGACTGCTGAGGAGCTCGCCCGGGCGACCGCAGAGACGGGCGTGCCCCGGGGCTCGAACAGAGAGCCGGGCGCGTGAGCGCGCTCGTCCTCGATGCAGGTGCGCTCGTGGCCGTGGATCGGGACGATCGTGCCATGGTTGCCCGTCTGCGGGTGGCGGAGCGCAGCGGGCTCGAGCTGCGAAGCAACGGTGCGGTCGTCGCCCAGGTGTGGCGGAGACCCCGCCGGCCGCCAAGTCGCGCTGTCCCGACTCCTGCGTGCGGTGGACGTCAAGCCCGTGGACCGGCCCCTCGGCCAGGAAGCGGGAGCACTCTCAGGGCGGGCCGGCACGGGAGATGCCGTGGACGCGACGGTGGTGGCTGTCACCGATGCAGGGGATCGGATCGTCACCAGCGACCCTGGAGACATCCGAGCCCTCGTGGCCGCATCCGGACGCGCCATCCTGGTCGTGCCGTGTTGACCATGAGATCTGCCTGCGCAGCTGTGTATGCGCGTCCCAACCACCAGGTCCCAATAAGAGCCTCCATCAGACCCAGGGTGGTTCACATGAACGAAGCGGAGCTCGAACGGTTCCTGCGGTTCTCGGCGTTTACAGAGCCGAGCCTCAGGCGCGCCCGGCCGCACTACCCGCGCTTGCTGGAACGGCTGCGTGCCCTCGGGGTGACCCGCATCCCAGAACCGTGGTCGCAAACCCCCGAGGACGCCCGCGCGGCCAACCTGATCTGCTTGATGATCAAGCAAGGCAGCCCGGAGCGGAACTCGGCCCAGGAGCACGACCTGCGCAACATCACCGGGATACGACCGGCCAAGGCTTGGTCGACCTTCACCTACTGAGCGCCGCTCAGCTCGGCCACCGCCGCCGTGTTGCGGGCGTATCGACTACACGCCCACCCGGCCGTCGATCCGCTCCCGGATCAGGTCCGCGTGCCCGCAGTGGCGGGCGTACTCCTCGATCATGTGGACGAGCACCTCACGCACCGAGATCTCGACCCCGTCCCCGCGCAGCACCGTCGCCCCAGGTCTGCCAGTGCGTCGACGCAGCGCTCAGCGTAGGTCACCTCGTCTCGCCACGCTGCCCACGCCTCGGCGATGACGCCAGGGTCGGGAGCCGCCCCGTCGAAGGCGGCGTCGGGTTCCTCTGAGGTCGAGTAGCGCCAGGGGCCCTCTTCGCCCGAGAGCACCTTTCGGAACCAGTGGCGCTCCACCTCGGCCATGTGGCGGAGGAGGCCGAGCAGCGACAGGTTCGACGGCGGCACCGAACGGCGGGCCAGCTGCTCGGCGTCGAGCCCCTGGCACTTGAGCTCGAGGGTCTGGCGGTGTCCGGTGAGGAAGTCGAGCAGGGTCGCCCGCTCACCGACCGAGGGGGCCTGGCTGCGCGGGTCCTCCTCGGGGGCGAGGAACATGTTCGACCAGCCGAAGCGCCGCTCGATCTGGGTGTTCAGGTCTCCGCCGGGCGGGGGGTCATTCGTGAAGGTCGCGTCCCAGCCTCGGTGTAAATGACAACGGACGTAGGTTCGCCTCGATAGCCGCCAAGCTCCCGAGGAAGGACCCACGCCCGTGTCCGCACGAGTATCGCCCACCGAGAAGATCCGTCACGAGATCGATGCCCTGTTCACCGAGGGCCTCGACCTGGCCAGGTCCCTCGAGCAGGTCGCCCGCCTGGGTGCCCGCCTGATCATCCAGACCGCCGTGGAAGCAGAGGTCGAGGAGTTCCTCGGCCGGGCCCGCTACGAGCGCGCCGCGAACGTCGAGGACGCCCGCGCCGGCAGCCGGAACGGGTTCTGCCCCACCACGATCAAGACCACCGCCGGGCCGGTCACGGTGGCGCGACCGAAGCTGCGGGGCACGACGGAGAAGTTCGCGTCCCGACTGTTCGGGGCCGGTGTGACCAGGACGAACGCGTTGGAGTCGTTGGTGATCGCCGGCTACGTCCGCAGCCTGTCAGACCGGGACGTCGAGGCCACCCTGGCCGATGCCCTCGGCGCCGAGGCGGCGTTGAGCAAGAGCACGGTCTCCCGCGTCTGCCAGGCGATCAAGACCGAGTTCGCCCGTTGGGCCGAACGCAGCTTGACCGACCTGGCGCTGGACTACCTGTTCCTGGACGGGTCGTTCTTCAAGATGCACGACGGGGCCCGCGCCGAACCGGTGCTGGCCGCGTGGGGCATCACGACCAAAGGCGCTCCGGTGCTGGTCGGGTTGGCGCCCGCGGGCAGTGAGTCCACCGACGCCTGGGTGGACTTCCTCGACGAGCTCAAGGGCCGCGGGCTGCGGCCACCGCTGCTTGCCATC
>JAJYSQ010000253.1 GCA_021793495.1 Actinomycetes bacterium | reverse complement strand
GTGGCGGCGGTGGCGGGGGCGGTGGCGGTGGCGGTGGGACGGGAGCAGAAGGGGGCGCGGCGGGTGCTGGCCGGCCAGCACCCGAGCAGACCACCGCCCCCACGCCGACCGGTACGGCTCGCCTGATGACCCTGCCCGGGGTAGGCCGCGGCACCCTCGGGCGGCACTCCCGGGCCCACACCACCGAGGGGCGCACCACCGGCGCCCAGGTGCCGTCTGGACCGGTCGGCCAGCTGCACCTCACGGCCACCCTGAGCGCCGCCGCGCCCTACCAGCGTCAGCGCGGGCGCCGCGGACCCGGGCTGGTGCTGCGGGCACCGGACCTGCGCACCGCAGTGCACGAGGGGCGGGAGCAGAACCTGGTGCTGTTCGTGGTCGATGCCTCCGGGTCGATGGGGGCCCGGCAGCGGATGGGAGCGGTCAAGGGTGCGGTCCTGGCCCTGCTGCGCGACGCCTACCAGCGCCGAGACAAGGTTGGCCTGGTGACCTTCCGAGGGAACGAGGCAGAGCTGGTGCTGCCGCCCACCTCCTCCGTCGAGGCCGGGGTGGCCCGGATGTCCGCGCTCACCGTAGGTGGGCGTAGCCCGCTGGCCGCGGGACTGGTGCTGGCCGGGCGGGTACTGAGCCGGGAACGGTTGAAAGACCCGCACCGGCGGGCCCTGGTGGTGCTGGTCACGGACGGGCGGGCCACCGGGACGGGCCACCCGCTGGAAGACGCGTACCGGGCGGGGCGGATGCTGGCCGGCTCCGGCGGGTACGCGCTGGTGGTGGACTGCGAGGACGGCCCGGTCCGCCTCGGGCTGTGCGCGAAGGTCGCAGCCCACCTGCAGGCTCCGTGCGTCCGGCTGGGCGAGCTGCAGTCCACGGCGCTGGCCAACCTCGTACGAGCGGTACGGACCCCTGGGGCGGTGGCCTGATGCCCCAGGGGCGTCCCGAGCACGTACCGGCGGACGGGTTGACCACCCGCCAGCGCCGCCAGCAGCCGCTGCTGGTGGTGCACACCGGCAGCATGAAGGGCAAGTCGACCGCGGCGTTCGGCATGGCGCTGCGCGGGTGGAACCAGGGCTGGTCGATCGGGGTGTTCCAGTTCGTCAAGAGCGCCAAGTGGCGGGTCGGGGAGGAGTCCGCGTTTCACGCGCTCGACCAGGTCCACCACCAGACCGGGCAGGGTGGACCCGTCCAGTGGCACAAGATGGGCGAGGGCTGGTCGTGGACCCGCAAGCAGGGGCAGAGCGCCGACCACGCCGCGGCCGCGCTCGAGGGGTGGCGGGAGATCACCCGGCGGCTCGCCGAGGAACGGCACGACCTGTACATCCTCGACGAGTTCACCTACCCGATGACCTGGGGGTGGATCGACGTGGATGAGGTGGTAGCCACGCTCGCTGCCCGCCCGGGCCACCAGCACGTGGTGATCACCGGACGTGCTGCGGACCCCCGGCTGGTCGCCGCTGCGGACCTGGTGGTGGAGATGACCAAGATCAAGCACCCCATGGACGACGGCCGCAAGGGCCAGCGGGGGATCGAGTGGTGAGCGGCCCGAGGCCCGTGCCCCGGGCGGTGCCCCGGGTGGTGGTGGCCGCCCCGGCCTCGGGACACGGAAAGACCACGGTGGCGACCGGGTTGATCGCCGCGCTGCGCGCACGCGGGCTCGCGGTCAGCCCGCACAAGGTGGGGCCGGACTATATCGACCCCGGGTACCTCGGGCTGGCCGCCGGGCGCCCGGGGCGCAACCTCGACCCGTTCCTGGTCGGCACCGAGCGGATCGTCCCGCTGTTCTTGTACGGGACCACGACCCCGCGACCGGCGGACGTCGCCGTGGTCGAGGGGGTGATGGGACTGTACGACGGGGCCACCGGTCACGGTGAGCTGGCCTCGACCGCACAGGTCGCTCGGCTGCTGGACGCGCCCGTGCTGCTGGTGGTGGACGCCGCGGCCCAGGGCCGGTCCGTGGCCGCCCTGGTCACCGGGTTCCGGGCGTTCGACCCGGCGGTACGCCTCGGCGGCGTGGTGCTCAACCGGGTCGGCTCCACCCGGCACGAGACGATCCTGCGGACGGCGCTCGACGAGGTGGGGGTGCCAGTGCTCGGGGTCCTGCCGCGCGATGAGGCGCTGACCACCCCGGCGCGCCACCTCGGCCTGGTACCGGTCGCCGAGCGGACCGAGCAGGCCCAGACCACGGTGGACGCGCTCGGGTGCCTGGTCGCGGCGCACGTGGACCTGGCCGGCGTGCTGGCCCTGGCAGCCACCGCCGGGCCCTTGGACGGGCCGGTCTGGGACCCGGCCGCCGAGCTGGGCGTACCGGTGGCCGGTCGTCCGCGGGTGGCGCTGGCCACCGGGGCTGCGTTCAGCTTCGGCTACCCGGAGACCGCCGAGCTGCTGGCAGCCGCCGGCGCCGAGGTGGTGACGTTCGACCCGCTGACCGATCCGGGGCTGCCCGAGCGGACGGTCGGGCTGGTCATCGGCGGCGGGTTCCCCGAGGTGTACGCCGACGCGCTCGCCGCGAACACCACCCTGACCCGGCAGGTCGCCGGGTTCACCGGCCCGGTGGCCGCCGAGTGCGCCGGTCTGCTCTACCTGGGACGCAGCCTCGAGGGCCGGGCGATGTGCGGGCGGCTACCCACCCGGGCGGCGATGGCCCCGACGCTGACCGTCGGCTACCGCCAGGCCGTCGTCGAGCGGGACAGCCTGCTGGTCCGAACGGGCGAACGGTTTGCCGGGCACGAGTTCCACCGGACGACGTGCGCGCCGACCGACCGGCCGGTGTGGTCGTGGCCGGTCGAGGAGCCCGGGGTCGTGACGCCCCGGGTCGTGGAGGGGTATGCCGACGACCGGGTGCACGCCTCGTACCTGCACCTGCACTGGGCCGGATCACCCATGATGGCCCGCCGGCTCGTCGCGGCCTGCGTCGGGACCACGGCATGACCGGGGCGAGCCCGGCGGTCCGGCTCGTCGGGGTCGGCATGGGCCCCGGTGACCCAGAGCTGGTGACGGTCCTCGCCGTCCGCCGGTTGGCCGAGGCCGACCTGGTGCTGGTCCCGGTGATGTCCCGTGACCAGCAGGGCCGCGCCGAGGCGACCGTACGGGCCCACCTGACCCACGACCGGATCACCCGGGTGGTGTTCGCCCTGGACGAGCAGGCGGTCTCCCCCCGTCGGCAGGCCGCATGGGAGGCGGCGGCCGACCGGGTGCTCGAGGCGTTCGACGCCGGCGCGCGCACCGTGGCGTTCGCCACGATCGGCGACCCGACGATCTACTCGACCTTCACCTACCTGGCCCAGACCGTACGGGCTCGGCGGTCGGACGTGACCGTCGAGACCGTCCCAGGGATCACCGCGATGCAGGCCCTGGCCGCGGCCACCGGGACCGTCCTGTGCGAGGGCACGGAGCCGCTGGTCCTGCTGCCGCTGACCGCGGGGGGCGATCGGCTCGACGAGGCACTGGCCAGCGGCGCGAGCGTGGTGGTCTACAAGGGGGGCCGGGCCATGGACCAGGTCCGCCAAGCCCTCGCTCGCCACCACCGGCTGGGTGGCGCGGTCGTCGGCGCGAGCCTCGGGCTGCCCGACGAGCAGGTCGGCACGGTCGAACGGTGGAACGGACCAGGGCCGTACCTGTCCACGGTGATCGCCCCCGCGCCCCGCGACCGCCGAGGAGGCAAGCTGTGAGCACGAGCCAGACCCAGCCCGGCCAGACCCAGCCCGGCCAGACCCAGCCCGGCCGGGTCGTGTTCATCGGGGCCGGACCGGGCGCGGCGGACCTGGTCACCATCCGCGGGGCCCGGCGGATCGCCGCGGCCGACATCGTCATCTGGGCCTCCAGCCTGGTCAGCGCGGAGCTGCTGGCCGAGCACGCGCGTCCGGACGCGGAGATCATCGACTCCGCGTCGCTGCCGATGGAAGCGGTGGTCGAGGTCTACCGCCGGGCGGGGGCCGAGGGACTGACCGTGGCCCGGGTGCACTCCGGGGACCCGTCGCTGTGGGGGGCGGTGCAGGAGCAGCTCGACCGGGCCGTCGAGCTGGGGCTGGACGTCGAGATCGTGCCGGGAGTGTCCGCGTTCACCGCGGTCGCCGCGATCGTCGGTCGCGAGCTCACCGTCCCCCAGGTGGCCCA
>JAJYSQ010000252.1 GCA_021793495.1 Actinomycetes bacterium | reverse complement strand
TCTTCTTCTCCAGCCGCGCCGTGGTCCCGTACACCCCCAGGCCCACGGGGCCGACACCGAGAGCCTCACCGGCGCCGATCAGCTCCTCCCACAGCCGGGGAGCCTGCTCGCTGGGCACGTACAGCTCCCAGCCGGACTCCCCCACGTAGGAGATGCGCGAGGCGAGCACCGGCTGCCCGGCGATCCGTACCGTCCGGCAGGTGCCGAAGGGAAAGCCCGCAGAGCTGAGGTCCACGGGGCTCAGCGACGACACCAGCCTGCGCGCGGCCGGCCCCCACACCCCGATCGTGGTCACCCCTGAGCTCTGGTCGACCACGGTGACCGAGCCATCCTCCGGCAGGTGCGCGCGGATCCAGGAGCGGTCGGTCGGTCCGGTCACGCCCCCGGTCACCACCCGCAGGTGGTTCTCGCCCAGGCGCATCACCGTCAGGTCGGAGACCATCCCACCGTCCTCGTCGAGGAACGGGGTGTACACCACCCGTCCCACGGGTACGTCGAGCCTGCGCACCGCCAGGCGTTCCAGGGCCCCCACCGCCCCGGGGCCATGCACGTCCAAGACGGTGAAGGAGGACAGGTCGACCACGCCCCCACGGGCCCGCAGCGCCAGGTGCTCGGCCTCGATCACCGGTGACCACCATCGCCGGTCCCACTCCGCCGTCCGCTCGGTGACCTGCCCGGCGAACTCGGCCACCAGCTGCCGATGGGACTCGTACCACTGCGGCCGCTCCCAGCCAGCAGCCTCGAAGAAGAACGCCTGCTGCTGAGCGTGCCAGGAGTGCATCGGGCTGCGGCGAACCCCGCGCATCGACTCGCTCTGCTCCCGGGGGTGCACGATCCCGTACGTCTTGTTGAACCCCTCGGCGCTGCGCGCTCGGACGAACTCGCGGGTCGTGGCGTACGGCCAGAAGCGGGCGATGTCTGCGGAGTGCAGGTCCAGCCAGGGGTGGCCGTGGGTCATCCACTCGGCGACCGCGCGGGCCACCCCGGGGGCTTCCTTGATCCACACGGCCGCCGCGGACCACAACCCGTGGACGTCGGGGACCGGGCCGAGCACCGGGAAGGCGTCCGGGGTCAACGACAGCAGGCCGTTGATCGCGTACCGGATGCCCACCCGTTCGTCCCCGAGGACCGACGGGCACAGCTCAAGAGCCTGCTCCATCTGCAGCGCGAAGTCCTCCTCGGTGAACGGCATCTCGGTCGGGGACAGCAGCGACCCACCGATCGCCGGGATCTCGTCCGGGTCCAGCAGGATCGGCCGGTGGGCATAGGAACCCACCTCCAGGTCCCCGCCGTGCTGGCGCTCGTACATCCCGGTGTCCATGTCCCGCACGATCGGGTAAGCGATCTCCCCGACGGTGTCGGCGAACAACGGGACTGGTCCGACACTGATCATCTGGTGCACCGCCGGGGTCAGCGGAATCTCCGCGCCAGCCATGCGGGCCAGACGCGGGCTCCACACCCCCGCCGCGATCACCACGGTGGCGGTGCGCACCATGCCCGACGTGGTGCGCACCCCGGTCACCCGACCGGCTTCGACGTCGATGCCCAGGATCTCGGTCGCGGGCACCACGCTCAGCCGGCCGGCGGCCACCGCCCGCTCACGCATGATCGTGCCCGCCCGCAGCGAGTCCACCGTGCCGACACCGGGTGAGGAGAAGCCCGCCAGGATCCTCGAGTCGTCCAGGAACGGCACCAGCTTGGCCACCTCGGCCGGGCTCAACAGCTCGGCCGGCTCGCCCCACGCCAGGGCCGAGGACATCCGTCGCCGCAGCTCGACGACCCGCTCTGGGGTCCGTGCCACCTCCACCCCGCCGCTCTGGGTGAACACCCCCAGCTCCCGGTACTGCCGCACGCTGTCCTGGGTGATCAGCGTCATCTCCCGGGAATGGTCGACCGGGAAGATGAAGTTCGACGCGTGCCCGGTGGACCCCCCGGGGTTCGGCAGCGGGCCCTTGTCGATCAGCACCAGGTCCTCCCAGCCCAGCTCGGCCAGGTGGTAAGCGAGGCTGTTGCCGACGATCCCCGCGCCGATGATCACGGCCGACGCCGTCGCGGGCAGCTCGCGGGAGGTTGGTTGCTGGGACATTCTGGTGGCTCCCTCGCGACGATTGAGTGTTGCGTATTCATCAACAGCGCGCGTACCTCGCAACAGATGCTACACGGCCGAGGGAAGTGGCTCAAGGGCTTCTCCCGATCCGTTCCCGCCCCCCGACATGCGGGCCTGCCGCGCGCCGGGGTGGGTGCGTGGGTCGGGGTGGGTCGTGGGTCGTGGGTCGTGGCGGGCCCGCGGCCGGTGCGCCCGGCGGCTCGCTGGGGAGTCAGCCCTCGCGGGCGATCCCGTGCCATCCCATCCGGAAGGAGATGTCCTGGCCGGCGCGTACCGCCAGGGCGGCCACCTCGTCGATCCGGGACTCGGGCAGCCGGAAGGCGGGGCCGGAGATGCTCACCGAGGCGATCACGTCGCCGGACGCCCCACGGATGGGCGCGGCCACCGCCACCAGCCCCCGTTCGAGCTCCTCGACCGCGCTGGCGTACCCCTGGCTCCGGACGTCGCCGAGCTCCCGGCGCAGCGCGGCCAACGAGTGGATGGTGCGGTCGGTGAACCGGGGCAACGGCGTGCCGACCAGCTCACGCACCTGGGCATCGGGCAGCTCCGCCAGCAGTACCTTGCCGTTGGACGTGGCGTGCAGCGGGATGCGTTGACCCACCCAGTTGTGCAGCTGGATCCCCGACGACGGGGCGACCTGGTCGAGGTACAGAGCGTCGTGGCCGGACAGCACGGTGACGTTGATGGTCTCCCCCACCTCGGCGGCCAGCGCCGTGGTCACCGGCCGGGACTGCTGGACGATGTCGAGCTGGGCGGTGATCGCCCCTGCCAGCCGCAGGATGCCGAACCCCAACCGGTAGCGGCCGCGCTCGACGTTCTGCTCCACCAGGCCACGGGCCTCCAGCGCCGCGAGCAGCCGGAAGGCGGTGGACTTGTGCACCCCGAGCTCCTCGGCGAGCCGGGTCACCCCGATCTCTTCCTGCGCAGCGAGGATCTCCAGCACCCGGATCGCCCGGTCTACCGACTGCATGTTCGCCGTGGGCTCATCTGCCCGCCGGCTGGATGGTCCGCTCTCCCAGGACAAGCGGTTGGTCCTGGACGGCACCACCCCGCCATCCATTACCATGCGCCCACCCTAGCCCGACCGGCACCGGACCGCTGCCCCCAGCCGACCGGCAGCCACCGCGACACCCCGAGCCACCTTGACGTGCCGCGGGCCTCGGCAGATCCTGGAAGGCGTTGCATTCGATGCACCTCGTTGCATGATGGACAACGTGAGCGTCGAGACGGCTGCGGAGCGTCGCCGCTCGAGCTCCACCGCGCCCGACCGAAGGCCCAGCCCGACCGAAGGCCCAGGAGTGCCCATGAGCCCCACACCCGCCACAGACACCGAGTACGTCCTCACCATCTCCTGCCCGGATCGCCCGGGCATCGTGTACTCGGTCGCAGCATTCCTCGTCCAGCACCACGGCAACATCCGGGCCAGCCAGCAGTTCGACGACCCGCTCACCGGACTGTTCTTCTTGCGCATGGTTTTCGTGTGCGCCGATCCACAGGCCACCGTGACGACCCTGCGCGACGGTTTCGCCGTCGTGGCCCAGTCCTTCCAGATGACCTGGATCCTGAGCTCGGCAGCCGAACCCACCCGCACGCTCATTCTGGTCTCCCGCCTCGGACACTGCCTCAACGACCTGCTGTTCCGAGCCTCGATCGGCGCCCTCAACATCCAGGTGGTGGGAGTCCTCTCCAACCACGAGGACTTCCGTGACCTGGTGCAGCGCCACCAGCTCCCCTACCACTGCGTCCCCGTCGGCCCGGCCAACAAGTCTGCCGCGGAGGCGGAGCTGCTCAGGCTGGTCGCCGAGGAACGCGTGGACCTGGTCGTGCTCGCCCGCTACATGCAGGTCCTCTCCGACGACGCCTGCAAGCAGCTGGACGGCAAGGTGATCAACATCCACCACTCGTTCCTCCCCAGCTTCAAGGGCGCTCGCCCCTACCACCAGGCCTACGAACGGGGTGTCAAGCTCATCGGCGCGACCGCGCACTACGTCACCGCGGACC
>JAJYSQ010000251.1 GCA_021793495.1 Actinomycetes bacterium | reverse complement strand
GGCGGACCACGGTGGCCATCGCCCACCGGCTTCACACCGCCCACGACGCCGACCTCGTGCTCGTCGTCGAGGGTGGCGAGGTCCGTGAGCGTGGCAGCCATGACGAGCTGCTGGCCGCCGACGGCGCGTATGCCCGGCTGTGGCAGACCTGGCACGGCTGACGGCTGGCGGTGGCGGCTGGCGGCTGGCCTCCACGATCGGTGAGCCGAGTGCTGGCCGTACCGTACGGGGTGCAGATCCGTCGCCGAGCAGGAGGCAGCCGTGAGCGAGACCGCTGACATCACCGGGTTTCGCCCCGCCTGGTTGCGTGACGACGAGCTGGACCAGGCGCGGGCCTGGCTACCGGTGCTCTATGTCGAGGCGGTGCCGGTCAGGGTCGACCAGTACGGCCAGGTCAACCAGGTCGGCCTGCTGCTGCGGGCTCGTCCGGACGGCAGCATCAGCCGGGCCGCGGTCTCCGGACGCGTGCTGCACTCCGAGCGGATCCGCCAAGCGCTGCTGCGCCACCTGGAGAAGGACCTCGGCCCGGTCGCGCTGCCCCGGCTGCCTGCTGACCTGTCACCGTTCACGGTCGTCGAGTACTTCCCGGACCCGCAGGTCACCGGCTTCCACGACCCGCGCCAGCACGCGGTCGCGCTGGCCTACGTGGTCCCGGTCGACGGGGACGCCAGCCCGTCGCAAGACACCCTGGACCTGACCTGGATGACCCCGGCCGAGGCGGTCAGCCCTGGGGTGGCCGCGGAGATGACCAGCGGGCACGACCGGCTGATCCGGCTCGCGATGGCACACGTCGGTGCCCTGCCCTAGCGGTGGGCGCCGGCCCGCCGGTGACCACGCGGGGGACCGAGGAGCCCTACGCTACGTGGGTGACTCCCGTACAGCCGTCCCACGACGACCTCGTCGCCACCCTGAGCGCGCACGGCGAGGCCCTCGTCGCCGCCGTCCAGGCGGCTCCACCCGACCAGCCGGTGGCCTGCTGCCCCGGGTGGACCACGCCCGACCTGGCCGCGCACGTGACCAACGTCTACCGGCACAAGCTGCCCCTGCTGCTCGGACACCTGGACCGAGCGCCCGACCCCGGCGAGTGGATCCGAGCCCGGCCCGACGATCCCGGGCTGGTGCCCGAGCTCGCCGCCGCCCACGCCGAGCTGGTCGAGGCACTGGCGGCCTACCGAGGCGAGGAGCCCCTCTGGTCCTGGCACCCCGGCGGCCAGACGGCCCGGTTCTGGTCGCGGCGCATGGCACACGAGACCCTCATCCACCGCATCGACGCCGAGGGCCTGCTCGGGCGATCCACCCCGATCCCGGCGACGCTGGCCACCGATGGCATCGACGAGCTGGTCGAGGTGTTCCTCGGCCGTCCAGCGCCACACCGGATCCCCGAGGAGGTGCCGACCCGGCCCGCCGAACCACCCGAGCTGGTCGCTCTGGTCGCCGCCGACACGCACCGGTCCTGGCAGCTGCGGCTGGCACCCGACGCCGGTGGTGCCCAGCCCCCGGGCGAACGGCCGGCAGACCTCACGATCACCGGGCCCGCCGACCCACTGCTGCGGTACGTGTGGGGCCGCTCGGGCCTCGACGAGCTGACTGTTGACGGTCCGGAGGATCTGGAACAACAGTTTCGCTCCTACTGCGCGGCACGCACCTGACCGACGCTGCCCCATCGCCCGCTGCCCCATCGCCCGAAGGAGACCGCGTTGACCGACCTGGCCCGCCACAAGGTGCTGCTCGACGAGTCCGAGATGCCCACCCAGTGGTACAACCTGGTCGCTGACCTGCCGAGTCCCCCGCCAGCGGTGCTGCACCCGGGGACCGGGCGCCCGGCCGGTCCGGAGGACTTCCTCCCGCTGTTCCCGATGTCGCTCATCGAGCAGGAGGTGAGCACCGAGCGGTACATCGAGATCCCCGGGGAGGTTCTGGACGTCTATCGGCAGTGGCGGCCGTCGCCGATGTACCGGGCCCACCGGTGGGAGAGGGCCCTGGGGACCCCGGCGCGGATCTACTACAAGTACGAGGGCGTCTCTCCTGCCGGTTCGCACAAGCCGAATACCGCGGTTGCCCAGGCGTACTACAACGCGAAGGCCGGGGTACGTCGGCTGACCACCGAGACCGGTGCCGGCCAGTGGGGGACGTCGTTGGCCTTCGCCGCCGCCCTGTTCGGGCTGGAGTGCGAGGTGTGGCAGGTGGGCGCCTCGTACGACCAGAAGCCGTACCGGCGGATGATGATCGAGACGTTCGGCGCGACCGTGCACCGCTCGCCCTCGAACCTCACCGAGTCCGGTCGACGGCTGCGGGCTACCGACCCCGAGCACCCCGGCTCGCTGGGGATCGCGATCAGCGAGGCGGTCGAGGTGGCCGCGGCGGATCCCCACACCCGGTATGCGCTGGGCAGCGTGCTCAACCACGTCCTGCTGCACCAGACGATCATCGGGCAGGAGGCGCTCGCCCAGATGGCGAAGTTCGGGGACACCCCGGACGTGATCGTCGGGTGCACCGGCGGTGGGTCGAACTTCGCCGGGCTGGCGTTCCCCTTCCTCCGGGAGAAGCTCGCCGGGCGGATCGACCCGACGATCCGGGCCGTCGAGCCGACTTCCTGCCCGTCGCTGACCCAGGGGGTGTACGCCTACGACTTCGGCGACGAGGCGGGGCTGACCCCGTTGATGAAGATGCACACCCTGGGCCACGGATTCATCCCCGACCCGATCCACGCCGGCGGCCTGCGCTACCACGGCATGTCCCCGCTGATCTCGCACGTCTACGAGCAGTCGATGATCGAGGCCCTGGCCCTCGGGCAGACCGAGTGCTTCCGGGCCGGGGTGCAGTTCGCCCGGACCGAGGGCATCGTCCCGGCCCCGGAGTCCGCGCACGCGATCGCCGCGGCCGCACGCGAAGCCGAGGCGGCGCGAGCGACCGGCCAGGAGACGGTGATCCTCATCGCCCTGTCCGGGCACGGCCACTTCGACCTGTCCGCCTACGACGACTACCTGTCCGGGCGGATGGTCGACGAGGTGACCTCCGACGAGCGGTTCGCCGCCAGCCTGGTCGACCTGCCGACGGTCGCGGGGTAGCCTCGGCCGGCCGGTTCCCGGCGCAGCCGGAGCGCGACCACGACGGTGGCCGCAGAGACCGCCAGAGCAACCACGTTCGGCACGATCAGCACCAGGTTGGCCGAGGCGACGCCGTACGCGATCCACAGCGCGAAGCCGAGCGCGAGGACCACGAAGTACCCGATCGACACCTCCCGCGAGGACCGCGCGATCAGCATCCGTCGGACCTGGAGGACCGGGGAGATCCCCATCAGCACGCCCCACCCTGCGGCGGCGACGGCGAGCACGGTCGTGGTCACGGCAGTCCTTTGGTCGAGCGCCCTGGCCTGGCCGGATCGTGCTCGCCAACGGGTGTGGTGAGGGGCGCAAGCACGACCGGGAGCAACCCTACCCGAGCGGGGCTGGAGACCGGTCATCGATCCGATGGTCAGGATTCACCCAAGAATCCTTGTCGCAGGCATCGGCCAGGTACAGGCTCACCGTCCGAGGGGCGACGTGCCCCCCGATCCGGCCAACGGCTCACGCCCGCGGACGCCCGCCACCGCACCCAGGAGGAGAAGCTCCGGTGACCGATCCGACAAGCCCACCTGCCGAGCACCCCGACCCACGCCACCTACCCCGAGCACGCCGTCGCGTGCCAATCCGCCCGCTGGCCGCGGTGCTCGGCGCGGTCACCGCGGCCGCGCTCGGCGTGGTCCCCCTGGCCCACGCCGCTGGGCACCCGGCGGCCCGGGAGACCCGCTCCGCGGTGGCGCCCGGGTGGGCGACCCGACCGACGGCCTTCCTGCCGATGAACCACGTTTTCGTGATCATGATGGAGAACTCCGCGTACTCGGCGATCATGAACCCGGCCGACCCGAACACCGCGGGGATCCAGCACCTGGCAGCCGAGTACGGGCTGGCCACGAACTACTACGGGGTGACGCACACCAGCCTGCCGAACTACGTCGCGGCGATCACCGGCAGCACCTGGGGCTCGAACGCCGACAACCCGGCGCAGAAGGTCTTCTTCGACCACACCAACCTGGTCGACGAGCTGGCGGCCGCCCACGTGTCGTGGAAGGCGTACATGCAAGGTC
>JAJYSQ010000250.1 GCA_021793495.1 Actinomycetes bacterium | reverse complement strand
CGCCGCCGCGCCCGCGAGCGCCACCGACACGGCCACCGGTCCGGACGTCCAGTCCGGCCCGAACGTCCAGTCCGGCCCGAACGTCCAGTCCGGCCCGAACGTCCAGTCCGGGAGCCAGACCACGCTGGACACCGGCCCCGCGGCCGGCGGCGAGCTGGCCGGCTAGCGCAGCACGCGGTGGGGCCGGCGCCCGTCCGGCGTCGGTCCCACCGTCGTCCGTCGACGTGTCATCGTGCCGGTTCGCGGAGGTTTGTTGCACAATGAGGCTCATGAGGGGTGAGCACGGCGTTTTCCACATCGGGCAGCCGTGCATCGGGCAGCCGGCGCTCGGCTCGCGGACGAGGGTGAGCCGGCCTGGGATCGGGGCATCATCCGGGGCGTGAGGATCCTTCGAGGCAGGACGCGTACGCCGCAGGGCCGGTGGCGTCGCCGCGTCGGCATCGGCTCGCACCGTGCAACGGTCGCGGTGGTGGGGCTGGTGGCAGTGGCCGCCAGCCTGAGCCTTGGCATCGTCCTGCGAACGGTCCTGCTCAATGCCCGGGTGCCGGGCGGACCCGTGGTCCTCTCCGCCCCCGGCTCGACGACGACCGCGGCGGGCACGACGCCGACACCCACGCCCTCGCCGAGCCACCCGGTGCCCGTCACCACCCCGGCGACCGTCCGGCCCACGACTCCGGTACGGCCCACCGCCACCGCCACCGCCACCGCCACCGCCACGCCCAGCCCGTCTGTCTCGAGCACCCCGAGCTTCGATACCGGCGTGGTCCCGACCTACGAGGCCACGGTTCCCGCCGACCAGCTGCCCACCGGGCTGCCGCGTACCCCGCCGGTGAACGACGAGCTGCTGGTGTCGACCCAGCCGGCGGCGACCGCCGCGGTGGTCGGACAGGCCGTGACCGTCACCGTGTCGATCGCCGGGTGGATCCGGGAGCCCTGGGTGCATGTGCAGATCGAGTACGGCGACGGGTCGGTCGGCTTCGACGACCACAGTCAGCTGCCGCTGTGCACCAGCAACGCCGAACACGGGTACCTCGAGACGATCAGCTTCACCCACACGTACCGCACCCCCGGCCCGTACACCGCGCTGGTTCAGGTCGGCGCGGGGTGCGCCCAGGGCGGCCCGATCCATAGCTGGACGGTGCCGGTCGTGATCGATGTCCTCTCCGCGTCGGGGCTGGCCCCCACGCCGACGGGCAGCCCCACGCCGACGTCGACGGGCAGCCCGACGCCGACCGCCACGCCGACGGGCAGCCCCACGCCGACGTCGACGAGCAGCCCGACGCCGACCGCCACGCCGACGGGCAGCCCCACGCCGACGTCGACGAGCAGCCCCACGCCGACGAGCAGCCCCACGCCGACGGGCAGCCCCACGCCCACGCCGACCGCCACGCTGGCAGGGTCGGGCTGACCCCGGTGGAGTGAGACGTGTGTCTCACACGGTGGACAGGACGGTGGGGGAGGTACCGGCTGTGCCAGCCTGCGCCGCACAGCAGAACACCGCTCATCACGGGGGCAGAGGGGTGCGGCCCGCGTCAGGGGCAGATGAGACAAGGACCTCGCCCATGCTGCACCGCATCCTCGCGCTCACCCGCCGTCGGCACATCGATCCGCTCTACGTTGCCGCGGGCACGTGTCGGTCCCCTACTGACCCGTACGTCCGTACCACTACGACGTCCCAGGAGATCGACCATGTCTGACATCGGCACCCAGCCCGCCGCTCGCACGGTCAGGGCGGGCCCCGCGGTCGTCCCGGCCACCACAGCCACCCTGCCGCGCTCACCCAGGTTGCCGTCCAGACGCGCGGCCACCGTTTCACCATCGACGAGCCGCCGGCCCTCGGCGGTGGCGACCAAGGTGCCAACCCGGTCGAGCACCTGCTGGCTGTGCTGGGCTCCTGCCAGGTGATCACCTACCAGCTCTGGGCCGCCCGGCTGGGGGTGCGCGTCGACGAGGTCGTCGTGGACCTGCGAGGCGAGCTCGACCTGCACGGCTTCTTCGGCCTCGACGCTGCGGTGCGGCCCGGATACCAGTCGATCGACGTCGAGGTCCGTGTCCGTGGGCCCGAGGCGCGTGAGCGGTACGAGGAGCTGGCCCGGCGGTACCGCGGCTAGCCCGCGACGACGGGCAGCGTGACGCGCAGCGAGGCCCCGCGTCCGGGGCCCTCGCTGTGTGCGGTGATGCTCCCGCCGTGGGCGGTCACGATGGCCCGGGCAATGGTCAGCCCGAGCCCGCTGCCGTCATCGACTCCGGCTCGAGCCGGATCCACCCGGTGGAACCGGGTGAACACCTCGTCCAGCTGGTCGCCCGGGATGCCCTCGCCGTCATCGGCGACCGTGTAGACGACCGATCGGCCCTGTGCCGCTACCTCGACCTGCACGTGTCCTGCCGGCGGGGTGTGCCGCAGCGCGTTGTCCAGCAGGTTGGCCAGGACCTGGGCCATCCGTTGCGGATCGGCCGGCACGCTCGGCAGGCCGGCGGGCGCCACCAGCTCGAGGCGGACTCCCTTGGCGACGTACCGGGGGGACGCGGCGGCCACCGCCGCGTCGGCGACGCTGCGCGGGTCGACCGGCTGGACGGCCAGGTCCAGGGCGTGCTCCTCGGCGGCGGACACCTCTCGCAGGTCGCCGGCCAGCCGGCGCAACCGGGACACCTGGGCGCGCATGGTCGACCACGAGGACTCCTGTGCCGGCACCACCGCGTCCTCGATGCCGTCGATGTAGGCCTCCAGGGTGGCCAGCGGGGTGCGCAGCTCGTGCGCCAGGTCGGCCAGCAACCGGCCGCGCACCGCTTCGGAGGCGGCCAGGCGATCGGCCATGTGCCGGAACGCGGCCGAGAGCCGGTCCAGCTCGGGGGTGGAGCGGGAGCCCGGGATGCTGACCCGGTAGCGTCCGGCCGCCACCAGGTCGGCGGCGTCGGCGAGCGCCTCGATGGGTCGGCTGACCCGGCGTACCAGGTACCAGCTGACCAGCCCGGCGGTCAGCAGCGCGCCGGCCGTCGCGACCACCAGGGCGATGCCGAACGCCGCGGCGAACGCCTCCTCCACGTGACGCTGGACCTGCGGGGTGGCATCGCCGGCCCTGAGCAGGTGGTTGCGGAATATCGCGGGGGCGGTCAGCTCCGCGACCACCACGAGGGTGGCCTCACCGAGCGTGATCACCAGGATCTGGGCCAGCATGAGCCGGCCGGCCAGGCCCAGGGGACGCCGACTGCCGGGTACGTCGGGTGCTCGTGCCCGGCTCATGGCGCGCCCACCGCGCCCATGCCGTACCCGATGCCCCGCACGGTACGGATCCGCCCGGGGTGCGTGGCGTCGTCACCGAGCTTGCGGCGCAGGTGCCCGACGTGGACGTCGACCACGTGCTCGTCGCCGTACCAGCCGGGCCCCCACACCGCGTCCAGCAGCTGCCGGCGGGTGAAGGCGGCCCGCGGCCGACGCGCCATCGCCGCGAGCAGGTCGAACTCCGTACGGGTCAGCTCCACCGGCTTGCCGTCGATGCTGACGGTGCGGGCCACCGGGTCGATGGTCAGGCCGCCCACCCGCACCGGTGTGGCCTCGGGTCCCCCCGTGGGGGTTGCCGGCGCCTGGCCGCGGGGGCGCCGCAGCATGGCCGCGACCCGGGCGATCAGCTCGCGGGGGGAGAACGGCTTGACCAGGTAGTCGTCGGCACCGAGGGACAGGCCGACCACCTTGTCCACCTCCTCGTCCCGGGCCGTGAGCATGATCACGTAGGCGTCGGAGAAGGTGCGTAGCTGCCGGCACACCTCGAGTCCGTCGAACCCGGGCAACATCACGTCGAGCACGACCAGGTCCGGCGGGTGCGCCCGGGCGGCCGCGACGGCCGCGGGCCCGTCGTGGGCCAGCTCGACGGTGAACCCGTCGCGTTCCAGGTAGCTGGCGACCACCCTGGCCAGGGCCACCTCGTCGTCGACCACCAGCACGCACTTCGGCTCAGGGGCGTTCACCAGTCCTCCTCGTGCCGCCGACTCCCACGCCGGGCGGGCTCATCGTCGCGCACCGCGCGGCCGGTGAGGAGGCGGCCCTCAGCTCGTCCCGGAGGCGGTGGTCTCCGGTGGCGTCTCGGCGCCCGGGTCCACCGAGCGGGACTCCAGCAGCCGGCGGGTCTGCGCGTACTCCTG
>JAJYSQ010000249.1 GCA_021793495.1 Actinomycetes bacterium | reverse complement strand
CGATCTCACGGGTGTACCAGCATCTGGGTTTTCGCCTGATCGATGCTACCGGCGCGGCGAGTGGCGCCGGGCAGCACCAGGGGCGCTCAGTCCGCCGCGTTGCCCGCCCTGTTCAGTGCGGAGATCACCGCGCGCAAGGAGGCGGTCACGATGTTCGGGTCGAGCCCCACCCCCCACAAGGTCCGCCCGCTGGTCTGGGCCTCCACGTAGGCGGCCGCGCTGGCGTCCTCACCGGAAGCCATGGCGTGCTCGTGGTAGTCCAGCACCCGAACGTCCACCCCGATGGTGTGCAGCGCGTCGCAGAAGGCGTCGATCGGACCGTTGCCCATCCCGTCCAGCTCGAGCACCTCGCCGTTGCGGCGCAGCCAGACCCTCATGGTGTCCTGCCCGCCCTGGTCGCTGGCGGTCGTGTGCGACACCAGGGAGAAGGGGTCGCGGGGCTCGAGGTACTCGGCAGAGAAGATCTCCCACAGCTGGTGGGCGGACACCTCTCCGCCCTCGGTGTCGGTGTGCCGCTGGACGACCTGGCTGAGCTCGATCTGTACGCGGCGCGGCAGGTCCATCTGGTGCTCGCTGGCCATCAGGTAGGCGACCCCGCCCTTGCCCGACTGGCTGTTGACCCGGATCACCGCCTCGTACGACCGGCCCACATCCCGCGGGTCGATCGGCAGGTACGGCACCGCCCAGACCTGCTCCGCCACGCTGACGCCGGCCGCCTCGGCGTCGCGGGCCATCGCCGCGAACCCCTTCTTGATCGCGTCCTGGTGGGAGCCGGAGAACGCGGTGTACACGAGGTCGCCACCGTAGGGATGCCGTTCGTGCACCGGCAGCCGGTTGCAGTGCTCGACCGTCCGGCGGATCTCGTCGATGTCGGAGAAGTCGATCTGCGGGTCCACACCCTGGCTGAACAGGTTCAGGCCCAGGGTGACCAGGTCCACGTTGCCGGTGCGCTCCCCGTTGCCGAACAGGGTGCCCTCGATCCGGTCCGCCCCCGCCAGCAACCCCAGCTCGGCCGCGGCCACGGCGGTCCCGCGGTCGTTGTGCGGGTGCAGGGACAGCACCACCGCGTCCCGGTGGTCCAGGTGCCGGCTCATCCACTCGATCGAGTCGGCGTAGGCGTTCGGCGTGGCCATCTCCACCGTGGCCGGCAGGTTGATGATCACCGGATGGTCGGAGGTTGGCCCCCACACCTCGTTGACCGTGTTGCACACCTCGACCGCGTACTCCAGCTCGGTGCCGGTGAACGACTCCGGGGAGTACTCGAAGGACACGTCCGTGCCGGTCAACGTCTCGGCCAGCTTCTGGCACAGCCGGGCACCGGACACCGCGATCTCGGTGATCCCGGCCGTGTCCAGGCCGAAGACGACCCGTCGTTGCAGGATCGAGGTCGAGTTGTACAGGTGCACGATGGCCTGACGCGCCCCGGCGATGGCCTCATAGGTGCGCTCGATCAGTGGGTCACGCGCCTGGGTGAGGACCTGGATCACCACGTCGTCGGGGACCAGGTCCTCCTCGATGATCTGGCGGACGAAGTCGAAGTCGGTCTGGCTGGCCGACGGGAATCCGACCTCGATCTCCTTGTACCCCAGCCGGACGAGCAGCTCGAACATCCGCCGCTTGCGCTCGGGGCTCATCGGGTCGATCAGGGCCTGGTTGCCGTCTCGCAGGTCCACCGAGCACCAGCGTGGGGCGGCCGTCGTGACCCGGGAGGGCCACCGGCGGTCCGGCAGGTCCACGGAGAACTGAGACTGGTAGGCCGGGTAGCGCCCGACCGGCAGGGGCGAGGGGCGTTGGGGGTTGCGGTGGTCGATGGCGGTCGGCTGCGGAACGGGGACGGGCACGCGAGGCTCCCTGAGGTTGGGGGGTCGGCGGCCGGCGCACGACGAGACCCGCGACGAGGGAGCCGGCCTGCTACAGGCCCTCGCCGCGGCAGCTAAGGAGCAGCCCACTCCGCACGGGGCAGAGCATACGCCCGTCGGCCCGCCAGGCTAGCCCCGGGCCACCGGGAGCCCAGCAGCCGGCTCACCGAGGCAGCGCCCTCCGGTTGCCGATATTTCGTTAGGAGTGCTAACATGATCTATCGTCCGACTATGAGAAAGACTCCCGAGGAGCGCCGTCGTGCCCGTACCGACATCGCCCGCCCCCACCACCGGGCGCAGACGGATCTCCAGCGACCACCCCCGCTACAAGTGGATCGTCCTGACCAACACCACCCTCGGCATCCTGATGGCGATGATCAACTCGTCCATCGTGCTGATCTCACTGCCGGCCATCTTCCGTGGGATCGCCATCGATCCGCTGAAACCGAGCAACGTCAGCTACCTGTTGTGGATGTTGATGGGGTACATGCTGGTGACCGCGGTGCTCGTGGTCACCCTCGGGCGCTTGGGCGACATGTACGGCCGGGTGCGGATGTACAACCTCGGCTTCGCCGTGTTCACCGCCGGCTCGGTCCTGTTGGCCCTCGACCCGTTCCAGCATGGCGCAGGCGCCCTGTGGCTGATCGGCTGGCGGGTGCTGCAAGGCATCGGTGGAGCCTTGTTGATGGCGAACTCCGCGGCCATCATCACCGACGCCTTCCCCGCCGACCAACGCGGCATGGCATTGGGCATCAACCAGGTCGCCGCGCTGGCCGGCCTGTTCATCGGGCTGATCGCCGGTGGGCTGCTCTCCCAGTGGGACTGGCGTGCCGTGTTCTTCGTCAGCGTCCCGATCGGGCTGGCCGGGACCATCTGGGCCTACCAGTCGCTGCACGACACCGGGGTCCGCCGCGCTTCACGCATCGACTGGTGGGGAAACGTGACGTTCGGGATCGGCCTGACCGCCCTGCTGGCCGGGATCACCTACGGCATCCAGCCCTACGGCGGGCACACCATGGGGTGGACCAGCCCCTGGGTCCTCTCCGGGCTGATCGGCGGTTCGGGGGTCCTCGTCGTGTTCGTCCTCATCGAATCGCGCGTCGCGGAGCCGATGTTCAACCTCGGACTGTTCACGATCCGCGCCTTCGCAGCGGGGAACGGCGCGAGCCTGCTGGCCTCGATCGCACGCGGGGGCCTCCAGTTCATGCTGATCATCTGGCTGCAGGGGATCTGGCTGCCGCTGCACGGGTACAGCTTCGAGCAGACCCCGCTGTGGGCCGGAATCTTCCTGCTCCCGCTGACCGCCGGGTTCCTGATCGCCGGCCCCGTGTCCGGGTACCTGTCCGACCGGTACGGTGCGCGGGCGTTTACGACCGGCGGGCTGCTCATCTCCGGGGTCGCGTTCGTCGGCCTGCTGATGATCCCGGTAGACTTCTCCTATCCGTTCTTCGCCGGGCTCCTGCTGCTCAGCGGGATCGGCTCAGGGCTGTTCAGCGCGCCGAACACGACCGCCATCATGAACAGCGTGCCGGCCGCCCAGCGGGGCGCGGCGTCGGGGATGCGCGCGACCTTCCAGAACTCTGGGATGTTGCTGAGCATCGGGGTGTTCTTCTCCTTGATGATCACCGGGTTGGCGCACACCCTGCCGAAGACCCTGTACGCCGGGCTCGCTGCGCAGGACGTCCCGGCCTCGATCGCCCATGAGATCGCGGGCCTGCCCCCGGTGGGCAGCTTGTTCGCCGCCTTCCTCGGGTACAACCCGATGAAGAGCCTCTTGGGGCCCACCTTGTCCACGATCCCCGTGGGCAACGCGGCCACCGTGACCGGCAAGGAGTTCTTCCCCCAGCTGATCTCCGGTCCTTTCCACCACGGGCTGGTGATCGTGTTCATCCTGGCGATCGTGATGTCGGTGGTGGCGGCGCTCGCCTCACTGTTCCGCGGTACCCGGTACATCCATGAGGATCGCGCTCCGACGAGTGGCGGCGACCTGCCCGACGCGGACACCGGTCCGACTGCCCCGGTAGGCGGTACGACCGCCGGTGCGCTCACCGCTGCGTCCAGCGCCGAGCTCCCCCGACAGGGGTCCGCTCCGGTGCCGGTGCCCTCGCACCGCACCCCGACCGCCGATGAGTGAGATCGGCCTGGTCCCAGCGATGGCACCGGTCCACCGGGACCCGACGAACGATGCGGCGGCCTACCGGCTGGCGATGGCCGTGACCCGGCTGACCCGGCGGATGCGCCGAGCGCGCGCGGGGATCAGCCCCTCCCAGCTGTCTGCCTTGACAACGATC
>JAJYSQ010000248.1 GCA_021793495.1 Actinomycetes bacterium | reverse complement strand
GGTCCGGGACGTCACGATGGACTTCGCCTACGGTGAGTCGTTCACCGAGTCCAGCCCGGAGGCGTACGAACGGCTGATCCTCGACGTGCTCCTCGGAGACCCGCCGTTGTTCCCGCGCCACCAGGAGGTCGAGCTGTCCTGGCAGATCCTCGACCCGATCGAGGAGTTCTGGGCGACCCAGGGGCCTCCGGACAACTACCCCGCCGGCACCTGGGGGCCGGCCTCGGCCGACGCGATGCTGGCCCGTGACGGACGCGCCTGGAGGCGGCCATGATCGTCGACCTGGTCGGCACGAACGCCTCGGAGATCCAGGCGGCGCTGCTGGACACCCGCCACCGGACCGGCTCCTCGGCCAGCGGCATGGTGCTCACCCTGGTGCTGGTCACCGACGAGAACCATCACTATGAGGCGCTGCGGGCAGCCACCGAGGCGGCGCGCGAGCACCCGTCGCGCATCCTCGTGGCGATCGCCCGCCCCGGTCGAGGGACGGCACGGCTGGACGCCGAGGTCCGGGTCGGCGGGGAGAACAGCTCGGGGGAGGTGGTGCTGCTGCGGGCCCACGCCGAGCTGGCCGAGCACCTGGACAGCATCGTGCTGCCGATGCTGCTGCCCGACGCGCCGGTGGTCGCGTGGTGGCCGGCCGACACCCCGGACGTGCCGAGCAAGGAGCCGCTCGGCGCCTTGGCGATGCGCCGGGTGACCGACGCGAGCGAGGCGGTCGACCCGATCGCCGCGCTGGCGGTGCGTGCGGACGGGTACGTCCCCGGCGACACCGACCTGGCGTGGACCCGGTTGACCCCGTGGCGCACCCTGCTGGCCAGCATGCTCGACGAGGGCCACGACCCGCTGGTCGCAGCGCTCGTCGAGGCCGAGGCAGCCAGCCCGAGCGCCGAGCTGCTGTCCCGGTGGCTGGCCGACCGGCTGGGGGTCCCGGTGGGCCGCGAGGAGAGCAGTGGGCCGGGCATCACCTCGGTGCGCCTGCGGATGGCCCAGGGCGAGCTGACCCTGACCCGGCCCGACGGGCGGGTGGCGATCCTGTCGCGCCCGGGGCAGCCGGATCGTTCGGTGGCTCTGCCGCGCCGGGGGCTGTCCGAGCTGATCGCCGAGGAGCTGCGCCGCCTGGATCCCGACGAGGTGTACGGACGTACCCTGCACGCCACCCGGGCCGGGGCCGTCCCACAGACCGTGGGCAGGACGTCATGAGCAGCGCCCGGACCCCTCAGGTGGTGGTGCACCGCGACGAGGCGCTGCTGGCTGCGGCCGTGGCGGCCCGGCTGGTCACCTGCCTGGTCGACGCGCAGGCGGCCCGCGGGACGGCCTCGGTCGTGCTGACCGGCGGCGGGGTGGGGATCGCCAGCCTCGCGTCGCTGGCGGCCTGCCCGGCGCGCGACGCGATCGACTGGTCCCGGTTGGACGTGTGGTGGGGCGACGAGCGGTTCCTGCCCGGTGGGCACCCGGACCGCAACGAGACCCAGGCTCGGGCCGCCCTGCTGGACGCGGTGGACGTGGACCCCGCCCGGGTGCACCCGATGGGGGCGACGGACTCACCCGATGGCCCGGACCCGGAGGGTGCGGCAAGCCGGTACGCCGACGAGCTGGCCACGGCGGCCGGGTCGGAGCGGGGCGGGACGACCGGGGGCGAGGGGAGCTCCGCGGTCCCGGCGTTCGACGTGCTGCTGCTCGGCATGGGCCCGGAAGGCCACGTGGCCTCGCTGTTCCCGGAGTCCCCGGCGCTGCACGACACGCGCACCGTGGTCGCGGTGCACGGCAGCCCAAAACCACCGCCGACCCGGCTGAGCCTGACCCTGCCGGCGATCTGCTCGGCCCGTCAGGTCTGGCTGATCGTCTCAGGAGACGACAAGGCCCACGCGGTGCGCCTGGCGATGGGCGAGGCCGGTCCGTTGCAGGTCCCCGCCGCCGGGGCCCGGGGTACGGTCCGCACGCTGGCGCTGCTGGACCGGGCCGCGGCCAGCGACCTGCCTCCGGACCTGGCCCGGATCGCCTCACCCTGACGCTGGGACCTGCTGACGCTCAGACCTGCTCGCCGCGCAGGCGGGCCAACGCCTCGGCCAGGATCGCCTCGCCATCGGCGTCGCTGCGTCGCTCGCGCACGTAGGCCAGGTGGGTCTTGTACGGCTCGTTGCGCGGGGCCGCCGGCGGGTTCGCCTGGTCCCGGCCGGCCGGCATCCCGCACCGCGGGCACTCCCACACCTCGGGGGTGAGGGTCGCCGGATCCTCGGCCGAGAACGACGGCCGGGTCTCGTGCCCTCGGGCACACCAGTAGGAGACCAGGGTGCGCGGTGCGCTCTCCCCTCGCTCGGCCTCGCCCATCGGTCCGGCCCCGACCCGGCTGCCCCGGATCGCGCTTCCACTTCCCACGAGGTGATCCCTTCGCTGCGTACCCGGTTGATCCCTGCGTACCCGGTTCACCCATGCCGGGGGGTGCTGACACTGCTGGTCGTGCTGACCCTCGCTCGGTAGCGGTGGTTCAGGTGTAGCGCAGCACCAGGTCGAGGCCGATGATCGCCACCAGCCAGACCAGACCGATCGCCACGGTGATGCGGTCGAGGTTCTTCTCCACGACCGACGAGCCACCGAGCGAGGTGGACATCCCCCCGCCGAACATGTCCGACAGTCCTCCGCCCTTGCCCTTGTGCAGCAGCACCATGACGGTCAGCAGCAGGCTGGTGATCACCAGCACGATCTCCAGTGCGACTGCCATCAGCTGGTCGTCCTCTCCACGGTCACCTGGTCGTGCGCCACCGCATCGGCGCGTTCTTCCGGGAAATGACAGGCTACCTGGTGTCCCGGGCGGATGGTACGCAGGAGGGGGATCTCCCGCCGGCACACCTCCTGGGCCTTCCAGCAGCGGGTGTGGAACCGGCACCCGGAGGGCGGGTTGAGCGGGCTGGGGATGTCGCCGGTCAGCAGGATCCGCTCCCGGGTGCGCTCCACCTGTGGGTCGGGGATCGGCACCGCGGACATCAGCGCGAGCGTGTAGGGGTGCGCCGGGTGCGCGTACAGCTCGTCGCGGCCGGTGAGCTCGACGATCGTGCCCAGGTACATGACGGCGACCCGGTCGGAGATGTGCCGGACCACCGACAGGTCGTGCGCGATGAACAGGTACGTCAGGTCCAGCTCGTGCTGCAGGTCCTCGAGCAGGTTGATCACCTGTGCCTGGATCGAGACGTCCAGCGCGGACACCGGCTCGTCGGCGATGATCAGCTTGGGGCGCAGCGCGAGCGCCCGGGCGATGCCGATGCGCTGACGCTGCCCGCCGGAGAACTCGTGCGGGTAGCGGTTGTAGTGCTCAGGGCTCAGCCCGACGAGGGCGAGCAGGTCCTGCACCGCACGCTTCACGCCACCGGGGGTGGAGATCCCCTGCAGCCGCAGCGGGGCGCTGATGATGGTGCCGATGGTGTGCCGTGGGTTCAGCGACGAGTACGGGTCCTGGAAGATCATCTGTACGTTCCGGCGCAACGGGCGCAGCTCCCGCTGAGACATCCGGGTGATGTCCCGGCCATCGAAGTCGATCCGTCCGGACGTGGGGTCGAGCAGTCGGGCCAGGACCCGACCGGTGGTGGACTTGCCGCACCCGGTCTCCCCCACCAGCCCGAGGGTCTCGCCACGGGCGATGTCGAAGGTCAGCCCATCGACCGCCTTGACCGCGCCTACCTGTCGCTGGAGGAAGATCCCGCGGGTCACCGGGAAGTGCTTGGTCAGGTCGGTGGCGGCCAGCAACGCGTCGCCCCGTGGCGTCACCGGCGGCGTCGCGGCGTCCGGGGCCGTCATCCCGTGATCCCGAGGGCGGGGGCGACCTCGCCACCCCAGATGGCCACGCGTTCGTCGGCCGGCAGGTGACAGGCCACCGAGTGGCCCAGGTCGACCGGGAGCAGCTCGGGTCGTACCGTCCGGCACTCGATGCCCACCCGTTCGACGTAGGAGCACCGCGGGTGGAACGGACAACCGGGCGGCACGTTGATCAGCGACGGGGGCGTGCCGGGGATCGGCAGCAACCGTTCGGCTCGCACCCGGTCCAGCCGGGGCACCGAGCCGAGCAGCCCCCAGGCGTAGGGGTGCTGCGGACGGGCGAACAGGTCGTCGATGCTGCCGTACTCCGCGGCTCGCCCGGCGTACATCACCAGGATGTCG
>JAJYSQ010000247.1 GCA_021793495.1 Actinomycetes bacterium | reverse complement strand
AACCCGGGGTCGGCGGCATCGACGAGGGTGCGGGTGACCACCGCGGCCACCGGAGGGGACAGGCCTCGCGAGCTCAGCGCCCGCTCCATCGCGTCCAGGACCAGGAAACCGATGGTCCCTTGGGTCTGCGCTCCGCACCAGTCCAACGGCACCGGAGGCACCACGTCCGCAGCCAGCTCGTTCTTCACCAGGAGGTTGCCGACCTGCGGGCCGTTGCCGTGGGTGAGTGCGACCTGCAGCCCCTCGGCGACCAGGCCGGCCACCTGCTCCATGGCCGCCTCGACCGCGGCCTGCTGGGCGGCGGGAGTGGCGCTGCCGTCCGGTCCGGTCATCGCGTTGCCACCGAGGGCGACCAACACCCGCATCCCGATCCCCTCCCGTGGTCGTGGACACCTCGCCCGGGAGCGCCCGGTGGACATCCGGCAGGCTATGGCTCAACCAGCCGATCGACACGGGCAACGTTTGCCCATCGACCGCCGAGCTGGTTGGCCAAGGCTGCACACCCGGGGGATCACGAAGGGATCACCGCTCGGCCAGCCCGAGCCGACGGTAACGGTCACGCCGAGCCGCCAGGCGCCGACCAGGGTCCATGGTGGCCAGCATGGTGATCTCGTACTCGAGGGCTCGGGCGACGCGGCGGACGAAGGCCACCGGCTCGTCGGCCGCATCGGGGCGTTCGACCACGATGCGATCGACGATCCCGTCGGCGGCGAGGTCCCGCGACCGGATCCGCTGCGCCTCGGCCACCTCGGGGGCCCGCTCCACCGCCCGGTACAGGATGGCCGCGGCACCCTCGGGTGGCAGCGGGGACAGCCAGGCATGCTGGGCCGCCAGGACCCGGTCGGTCGGCACCAGGGCCAACGCACCGCCGCCCGCCCCCTGGCCCAGCAGCAGGGCGATCGTCGGGGACTCCAGCTGGAGCAGATCAGCCAGCGAGCGGGCGATCTCGGCGGCCAGCCCACCCTCTTCGGCAGCCGGTGACAGGGCGGCCCCGGCGGTGTCCACCACGGTCACCAAGGGCAGGTGCAGCTCAGCGGCCAACCGCATGCCGCGCCGGGCGACCCGCAACGCCGCCGGCCCCAGCGGTCCCTCGTTCGCCTGCGCCCGACGATCCTGGCCCAGCAGGACGCAGGCCGCACAGCCGAACCGGGCCAGCGCCAGCAGCAGCCCTGGCGAGTCCTCGCCGACGCCGGTGCCGTGCAGCGGCGTGACGTCCCGCGCACCCTGTCGCAGCAACGTCCGGACCCCTGGGCGGTCCGGCCGGCGAGACCGTGTCACGGACTCCCAGGTGGGGGTGTCCGGCAGCGGGTCCAGCGGCAGGTCGTCGACGCCGGGTCCGGGATCACCAGCAGCGGCGAGCACATCCAGGGCGCGCACGGCGACGTCGCGCAGGGCGTCCGGCCGGACGACCGCGTCGAGCAGCCCGTGGCGGAACAGGTTCTCGGCGACCTGTACCCCCTGCGGGAACGGCTCACCGTACAACGCCTCGTACACCCGGGGGCCGAGGAAGCCCAGGAGCGCCCCGGGTTCGGCGACCGTGACGTGCCCCAACGACCCCCAGGAGGCCAGCACCCCGCCGGTCGTCGGGTTGCGCAGGTAGACCAGCAAGGGCAGGCCCGCCTGTCGGTGCCGGGCCACCGCCGCGGTGATCTTGGCCATCTGCAGGAATGCGACCGTCCCCTCCTGCATCCGGGTGCCTCCGGAGGTCGGGGAGGCGAGCAGTGCCAACCCCTGCTCGGTGGCCCGTTCCACGGCCAGCACCAGCCACTCGGCCGCCACGACCCCGATCGACCCACCGAGGAAGCCGAACTCCGTGGCGACCACCGCCACCGCACGTCCAGCCAGCCGCCCCTGCCCGGCCACCACCGCTTCGTCCAGCCCGGTGCGAGCTCGAGCCTGCGCCAGGGACGCGCGGTAGGCCGGGTCCACCGCAGGGCTCGTCGCCCAGCACGACGGGGTCGGCAGGTCCCACGCCTGCCAGCTGCCGGCGTCGAGGACCTTGGTGATCAGCTCGGTCGCGCTGGTCCGCCCGCCGGCCACGTTCAACCTCCCGCGGGCGGGACGGGGCCGGTGCCAGGTTCGGGGCCAGCCTCGGGGTCGGCACGGTCGAGCCAGGCACGTACCGACGCGCTGTGCTGGCCCAGGGCAGGCGGGGCCAGGTGCTGCCGCAGAGCGGTCTCGGTCTCCTGCGCCGAGCTCCCGTGCTCGCCCGGACGGATCTCGAAGAAGCGCAGCGGCGGCCCGGGCAGCTCGATCCTGCCCAGCGTCGCGTGCTCCACGTCCACGAGCAGGCCTTGAGACCGGGTCTGGGCCCACTCGTAGACCTGGTCGAGGGTGCGCACCTCACCGGCCGGGATGCCCAGACGGTCCAGTCGGGTGAGCAGGTCGGCCAGCCGGTACCCGGCGAACGCCGTGTCGATGGCGGCCACCAGCTCGTCCCGGTGGGCCACCCGCTCGGCGTTGCTGGCGAAGCGCGGGTCCCGGGCACCGAGGCCGAACTCCGGGGCGAACCGTTCCCACAGCCCTTGGGAGCCCACCGCGATCTGCACCTGGGCGTCGGCGCACCGGAACAATCCGTACGGGGCAATGGACGGATGGTGGTTGCCCTCGGCCACCGGGACCTCCCCGGCTACCGTCCAACGCGTGCCCTGGAAGGCGTGCACCCCGACGATCGCGGCCAGCAGCGAGGTTCGGACGACCTGGCCCCGCCCGGTCCGATCCCGTTCGTGCAGCGCGGCGAGCACCCCGGCGACCCCGTACATCCCGGCCAGCAGGTCGCCGATCGGCACCCCGACCCTGGTGGGGTGCTCGGGATCCGGGCCGGTCAGCGACATCAGACCGGCCTCGCCCTGGGCGATCTGGTCGTATCCGGGACGTCCGCCCTCGGGGCCGTCGTGGCCGAACCCGCTGATCGACAGCACGATCAGCCGCGGGTTCAGGGTGAGCAGCCGGTCGGTCGGGAAGCCCAGCCGGTGCAGGACCCCGGGCCGGAAGTTCTCCACCAGCACATCGGCACGACGGATCAGCCGGGTCAGGGTCTCCCGTCCGTCCGCGGACTTCAGGTCCAGGGTGATGGACTCCTTGTTCCGGTTGGCCGACAGGAAGTACGTGGACTGTTGGTCCTGCTCCGAACCGACAAACGGCGGTCCCCACCCTCGGGTGTCATCGCCGGTACCCGGTGTCTCGACCTTGATGACCCGGGCCCCCAGGTCGCCGAGCATCATCCCCGCGTGCGGACCGGCCAGGGCCCGGGACAGGTCGACGACGACCAGGTCCCCGAGCAGGCCCGCCGGCGTGGGGGCGCTCACCCGGCGTCGCTGTCCAGGAAGTCCACCGCCGCGTACCGAGCGCCCCCGGACAGCCGGGCGTAGCCAGGTCCCCGGTCGAAGAAGGGCACCGGCTCCTGGCGCCCCCGCTCGGCGCGCATCTGTGCTCGGAGCACCTGGGTCGCCGGGACGTCCACCGTGGGCCGCTCCCGATCGGGCTCCAGCACCACCCCGTACTCCTCCCGCGCTCCGCCCGGGGACACCTTGCCCCAGGCAACGTCGCGGCCCACCAGATCCGGGTCCCGGTCCAGCGGGTCGCCCCACCCGCCGCCCCCGGTCGTCCGGATGCGCACGACCTCTCCGGCCCTGACGAACGCGTCGTCGGCCAGCGCGTCGACCACTCGCTCCGCAGGCCCGCCCGGGTCGATGACCACCTGGAACGGGCGTCCGGCGCGTCCGCCCTTCACCCCCCAGCAGGACAGGATCGACCGGTCGGCGATGGACATCACGTGCGCGTCCCGCAGCATGCGCAGGTGCTTGTCGTACCCGAGCCCTCCGCGGAACTTCCCCGGCCCACCGGAGTCGATCGCCAGGCCCAGACGCTCCACGACGAAGGGGAAGCGTGACTCGGTGAACTCGGTCGGCAGGTTGCGCGAGTCCGGCACCACGTGGATGGTGTCCTCACCGTCGGCGTACCACCGCCCACCGGATCCGCCTCCGAGCACCTCGCGCATGAGGTACGGCTCGCAGTTCCGGTCGGTTCCGTACACCCCGGTGTACCGGATGGTCTCCTGGTCGGCCGGCATGCGCCCGTCGACCGCCTTGGCCAGCACACCGGCCAGCACACCGAGCAGACGCAGGATGACAAAGGTGCGGGCGTTGGTAGGCGCGGG
>JAJYSQ010000246.1 GCA_021793495.1 Actinomycetes bacterium | reverse complement strand
CCCACGCCAGTGAGGAACAGCACGAGGACGGCGCCGTCCGGGTCTACCGGGTCGTGACCACCGCCCCGGAAGGCTCCCTGACGCAGGACGACGACTCCCTCACGATCGATATCTGGCTCGACGACGCCGACCGGGTGGTCCGCATGGAGGGCACGACCGAGGTCGATGGCGAGGAGTTCCGTTCCACCACCGAGCTCAGTGCGTTCGACGAACCGGTCACCATCGAGGCCCCACCCACGCAGGACAACCGGCAGCAGTAGCCCGCCGCGCGGGGTCCGCGGTCAAGCCTGGTGGAAGGTACGTCGCCCGAGGTCGACCCGGCGTTCTCGCAGCATCGGATGCTGCTCCCGGGTGGCGCGCACCAGCGACCCGTCGAGGTCGATGACGGCGACGCCGCGCTCCCCCGCCACCCGCGACACCACGCGGCCCTCCGGGTCGAACACTGCCGACCCGCCGACGAACTGCTCGTCGTCGCAGCGGCCGGCCAGACCGGAGAAGACGACGTACATGCCGTTGTCGAGAGCGCGTGCTGCCGCGTAGAGCGCGGCCCGCTCGGCACCTCCGGAGACGAAGGCGGCCGAGACCAGGTAGCCGGTGGCACCGTCGATGGCCGCGGCCCGGGCGTGTTCGGGGAAGGATGCGTCGAAGCAGATGCCGAGGCCGAACTCCCAGCCGTCGACGATGACCGACGCCCCGTGGTCGCCGGGCTCGAAGTGGTCCTCCTCATAACCCGACAGGTGCTGCTTGTCGTACGGCGCCGCCACCGATCCGTCCGGGGCCACCACCACCGTCGCGAGGGTACGGCGCCCGCCCCGGTCGAGCGGCGTGCTCACCACCACCGTGGTGCCGTGGTCGCTCGCCTCCTCGGCCAGGGGCGCAAGGAGGTCGTCGAGCTCTGCCTCGCGGGGCAACTCACCGCTGAACGCGCTGCGGCAGTAGCCGGTGAGGAACGCCTCGGGCAGCACCAGCAGGCGGGCGCCCTGGGCACCGGCCTCGCGCGCGAGCTCCGTCGCGGTGGCGACGTTGGAGGCGATGTCGCCGGCGACCGCTGCGGCCTGGCCGGCGGCGACCCGCAGCATCATCGAGGAGGTCATCGGGAGGTCAGACCACCACCACGCCGACGCGCTGGAACTCCTTGAGCTCGGTGTAGCCGGTGGTGGCCATCGAGCGACGCAGCGCGCCGATCAGGTTCATCGTGCCGTCGGCGACCCGGGAGGGGCCGAACATGATCTCCTCCATCGAGCCGATGGTGCCGAACTCGACCCGTTCGCCGCGGGGCAGCTTGCCGTGCCACGCCTCGGCGCCCCAGTGGAAGCCGCGTCCGGGGGCCTCGTCGGCACGGGCCAGCGGGGAGCCGACCATGACCGCGTCGGCGCCGCAGGCCACCGCCTTCGAGACGTCACCGGAGCGCCCGATCGAGCCGTCGGCGATGACGTGCACGTAGCGACCGCCGGACTCGTCGAGGTAATCGCGACGGGCCTCCGCCACATCAGAGATCGCCGTAGCCATCGGCACCTCAATGCCCAGCACATCGCGGGTGGTGTGCGTAGCGCCACCACCGAAACCGACCAGCACCCCGGCGGCCCCCGAGCGCATCAGGTGCAGCGCCGCCGTGTAGGAAGCGCACCCCCCGACCAGCACCGGGACGTCCAGGGAGTAGACCAGCTCCTTGAGGTTCAGCGGCTGGGAACGGCCGGTGACGTTCTCGGCGGAGACGTGCTCGGCGGAGACGGTCGTGCCGCGGATCACGAACAGGTCGACCCCGGCGTCCACGACGGTCTTCCACAGGGCGGCGGTGCGGGCCGGGGAGAGCGCACCGGCCACCGTGACGCCCGCGGCGCGCACCTGTCGGACCCGGTCCACCACCAGATCGGGTACCACCGGGGCGGCGTAGATCTCCTGCAACCGCTCGGTCACCCGGTCGTGGGGCAGCTCGGCGATCTCGGCGTACAGCGGCTCCGGGTCCTCGTACCGGGTCCACAGCCCCTCCAGGTCAAGCACGCCCAGCCCGCCGAGCCGGCCCAGCGTGATCGCGGTCGCCGGGCTGACCACCGAGTCCATGGGAGCGGCCAGCACCGGCATCTCGAAGCGGTAGGCGTCGATCTGCCACGCCACGGAAACATCCTGCGGGTCGCGGGTGCGACGACTGGGCACCACCGCGATGTCGTCGAAGGCGTACGCTCGGCGGCCGCGCTTGCCCCGCCCGATCTCCAGCTCGACCATGTCAACCTCTCCACTGAGTGGACTGATCCGTGGGCGCGCCCCGGTGCACAGGTCTCTGTGTGGCCGTGGCGCCGGCCCGACCTGTTCAGCGCGCGTGGTAGTTCGGAGCCTCCGTGGTCAGCGCGACATCGTGCGGGTGGCTCTCCCGCAGCCCGGCGCTGGTGATCCGTACCAGCCGACCATCGCGCTGCAGGTCGGGGATGGTCGGCGCACCCGCGTACCCCATGGCCGCGCGCAACCCACCGACGAGCTGGTGCGCGACCGCGGACAACGGGCCCCGGTAGGGCACCTGGCCCTCGATGCCTTCGGGGACGAGCTTGTCATCGCTGAGCACGTCGTCCTGGAAGTACCGGTCCTTGGAGTACGAACGCACCCGGCCGCGCGACTGCATCGCGCCCAACGAGCCCATCCCCCGGTACGACTTGAACTGCTTGCCGTTGATGAAGATCAACTCGCCGGGGCTCTCTTCGCACCCGGCGAGCAGCGAGCCGAGCATCACGGTATCCGCCCCGGCGACGAGCGCCTTGGCGATGTCCCCGGAGAACGCCAGCCCACCGTCGCCGATCACCGGTACGCCTGCGGGACGGGCCGCCTGGGCGGCCTCGTGGATCGCGGTCACCTGCGGCACCCCGACGCCGGCCACCACCCGGGTCGTGCAGATCGACCCCGGCCCCACGCCCACCTTGATCGCGTCGGCACCGGCGTCGACCAGCGCCTGGGCCCCGGCTCGCGTCGCCACGTTCCCGGCGATCACGTCGACCACGGTGTCGGCCTTGAACCGGCGGACCATCTCCAGCACCGCCCGGGCGTGGCCGTGCGCGGTGTCGACCACCAGGAAGTCCACCCCGACATCGACCAGGGCTCGGCCTCGCTTGTAGGACTCCTCGCCCACCCCGACAGCGGCACCGACCACCAACCGCCCACCGGCGTCCTTGGTGGCCGCCGGGTACTGCTCCGACTTGGTGAAGTCCTTCACGGTGATCAGCCCGCGCAGCCGTCCCGCGGGGTCCACCAGCGGCAGCTTCTCGACCTTGTGCCGGGCCAGCAGGGCCCATGCCTCGGGCCGAGAGATGTGCTCCGACGCGGTGACCAGCGGCATCGGGGTCATCACCTCGGCGACCGACCGTGACAGGTCGGTCTGAAAACGCATGTCCCGGTTGGTGATGATCCCGACCAGCACCCCAGAGGTGTCGACCACCGGCAGGCCGGAGATCCGGTACCGGGCGCACAGACCGTCCACGTCGCGCAGCGTGTCGGTGGGCGCACAGGTCACCGGGTTCGTCACCATACCGGACTCCGAGCGCTTCACCAGGTCCACCTGACCGACCTGGTCCTCGATGGACAGGTTGCGGTGCAGCACCCCGACACCGCCCTGGCGGGCCATGGCGATAGCCATCCGGGCCTCGGTCACGGTATCCATCGCCGAGGAGACCAGCGGTACGTGCAGGGTGATCGAACGGCACAGCCGGGTGGAGGTGTCGGCGTCGCTCGGCAGCACGTCGGAGGCCGCCGGCAGCAGCAGGACGTCGTCGAAGGTCAGTCCGAGGGGTACCAGCCCCAGAGGGGAAAGCCCGGCCGAGGAGGGTCCGGTGCCTGCCTGCTGGGGATCCATGCTGTCCTCCGCCGACCGCGAGGCCGCGAGGCCCTGGAATGGTGTGCCGCCATGGTACCCGGACACCCTCGGCGATCAGCGGACCAGACCCCAGCGGAACCCGAGCGCCACCGCGTGCGCGCGGTCGCCCGCACCGATCTTGCGGAACAGGCGGCGAGCGTGGGTCTTCACCGTGTCCTCGGACAAGAACAGCTCCCGCCCGATCTCGGCGTTGCTCCGGCCCCGGCTCATCCCGGCCAGCACCTGGTACTCACGCTCGGTGAGCGCCGGAGCACCCTCCCCGGCCACCCGCAGTCGTCGTGTCGAGCCCGACGGGGCCGGGTCGGCGAGCAGATCGGA
>JAJYSQ010000245.1 GCA_021793495.1 Actinomycetes bacterium | reverse complement strand
TGGTGCAGCCGCACTCGGGGTGGATGAACAGCTCGGCCTGCGGGTGGGCGGCCAGCCGGGACCGTACCTGGTCCGGGGAGATGCCGGCGTGCACGTGGCACTCGCCCATCCAGAGCTCCAAGGGCCGCCCGGTGACGCGCATGACGTACTGGCCGAGGAAGAAGTCAGGCAGGAAGAGGATCTCCACGCCGGCCGGGATGGAGCGTACGACGTCCACCGCGTTGGCCGACGTACAGCAGACGTCGGCCTCGGCCTTGACCGCAGCACTGGTGTTGACATAGGCGACCACGACCGCACCCGGATGCTCGGTCCGCCAGGCGATCACCTGGTCGGCGGTCACTGTGTCGGCCAACGAGCACCCGGCGTCCGGTTCGGGCAGGAGCACCGTACGGTCGGGGGCGAGGATCTTGGCCGTCTCCGCCATGAAGTACACCCCGCAGAACACGATGACCTCGGCGTCGCTGGCCGCCGCCACCCGTGACAACGCCAGGGAGTCCCCCACGTGGTCGGCCACATCCTGGATCCAGGGCAGCTGGTAGTTGTGGGCCAGGATCACCGCATGACGCGCCCGAGCGAGCTGACGCACCTGCCCGGCCCACTCGTCGAAGCTCCACCGCTCGTCCACAACGACCGTCCTCCCCTGCCTGTCGGTCACTCCGGTGACACAGCCCGGCGCCCTGCCTCGATATGCTCAATCAGAGCATTTATGGAGGGTAGTACGGCGCCGCGCCATGTCCAAGCCGCGGGTGACTACCCGCTGGCCGGGGACCGCGGCCTACGTCTCCCGGGCAGGCCAACCCCGGGTGCCGGTCGCTCCCGCAGCACCTCCCGACGAAACCGGAAGGTCTCTGCGGGACGCCCTCCGGTGCCCGTCTCGACCTCCCCGGTACGCTCGACGAGACGGTCCTGCTCGACCAGGCGACGGAAGTTCTGCTTGTGCAGTCGCAGGCCGGCGAGCGCCTCCACCACCTGTTGCATCCGCGAGAGGGTGAAGGTCGCGGGGAGCATCTCGAAAACGACGGGCCGGTAGCCCAGCTTGCCCCGCAGGCGTTCCAAGGCGGTCGCGGCGATGCGCCGGTGGTCGAGCGCCAGCGTCCACCCGAGGCCCTCGGCCGGATCAGGACCCTGCCCACCTGGTACGGACCGCGCCTCGGGCACGAGACGGGCTTCGTAGAGCAGCTCATAGCGCTCCAGGACCCGGTTGCGGTCCCAGGGGGCACCGTCCACGCCGAACGCGATCGTCACCCGCTCCCAGCGCCGGGATGTCACCCCCGGATCGTCGACCACCTGCGCCCAACGCCGCAGGCCCGGGACGATGCGGGCCCCGACAAGCCCGGGCACACCTTCCCGCCAGTCCTCCCACGGCAGGTACGTGTACAGGTCACGCCACGCGGCCCCTGGTGCCTCCACCGCGACCTGGCGGGTCAGTGCGAGATAGGCGACCGAGAGCACCCGGGCCCCCGGGTCGCGGTCCCGGTCACCGAATGTGTACAACTGTTCCAGATAGCCGAGCTCGATACCGGTCTGCTCCCGCACCCAGCGACGCAGCCCCAGGTCGAGCGTCCGGTCGACCACGGGGTCCAGCGGTCCGAACGGCAACGCCTCGACCAGCTCGCCACCGGAGGCCCGCGACCCCCACGGGTCCGGCGTCGACCGGCGCACGGTCAGGATGCGTGGGCTCTGCCCGGTCACCGCCATGATCACTGCGCTCAACCCGACGACGACCCGCACTGGCTCCTCTCCGATCCCCGGTGCACCCTCCACGCGCTGGCGGCCACAGCAACCGGCACGATCCGGCGCACTCCGCGACCCAGCCCCACCTCGGCCATCGTCGCCCTCGGTGTCACGCTTGCCTAGGGTAGAGCGAGCTGCTGAATCATTGAGCCCCGGGGGCGGGGGTCTCTCCTGGCCACCGCGGAGTCCTTCTCCAGCCCGCGCCCGACCTCCGGTCGGCTCTGGGTCCTAGCCCGTTGGACGCGACGGGAGGCCGGATCGCGGATGATGGACCCATGATGACGGTGGAGCCCGGTACCGGGACGTACGGGGACGCGCTCGCCGAGGGGCGAGCCCTGTACCCCGAGATCCGGATCGGCAGACCGGGGCGCGCTCGCACGTACCGGCCGACGATCGCCGCGATGCGGATCCTGCGCGCCCGCTGGGACGTCGACCTCCAGGGGGCCGAGAACGTCGCACCGGGTGCCGGCCTGTTCATCGCCAACCACCTGTCGGCGGCCGACCCCGTGGTCGTGGTGATCAGCTCCTGGTGGCGGATCACGGCGCTCACCAAGGTTGAGGCGTTCGAACGGCGTGGCGCGTTCTTCTTCCGGCTGATGGGCCAGATCCCCTTGCGCCGCGGCGACGAGGCGTGCACCGAGTGGGCCATGGGCATGGCCTCGCGCACGTTGGCTGATGGGGGAAAGGTCGCGCTGTACCCCGAGGGGACCCGGTCACCCGACCCGACCAAGCTCCATCGACTGCACAAGCGGGTGCTCGTTCCGATGCTGCAGACCAACCCCGACGTGTCGGCCTACGCCATCACGACGACGTACACCCGGCGTCCGTGGCGCCGGATGCACGTGCAGGTCCGTATCTCCCCGCGGCTCGAGCTGGACTCCCGCACCATGACTCCCGACGCGCTGACCGCCATCGTGCGAGATGCCCTGCTCAAGCTCGGCGGTCAGACCTACGTCGACGTGTACGCGCGCGACGCCCAGCGCAACCGGCCACCCGGGCCTGTCAGATAGGTTCCGGTTCGCCGGTAGGTTCCGGTTGGCCGGGACGTGGATTCGAGATCAGTGCTGGCCATGCCCTGGTCCGTGCTTTCCGGGGTGCGTGGAGTGACCCGTTGGTACCGGTGAGGGCAGCACCGGGGGTGCTGTGGCGGTGGGCACGACGATGACCGTGACGGTAGATCCGGCGGGGACCTGGCCGGAGGGGCGCAGTCCGGTGACGTTCCCCGCAGGTGCTCCGGTACCGGTGTCACTGGTGGCGACCTGCAGTCCGAGGGCGTGCAGGGCGGCGACCACCGAGGAGTAGGACTCCCCGAGGTAGCTCGCCTGGTCCACCAGGACCAGGCCGCTGGTGACGGTCAGGGACACGACGCTGCCGAGGTGCACACCCTGACCGGGTGCCGGGTCTTGGGCCAGGACCAGGCCGGCCGGGTCCGGTGGGGCGTCGACGCGGCGTACGACGGCGTCCAGGTGGGCGTGGCTCAGGTCGGTCTGCGCCACGGAGAGCTGCTTGCCGCGCACGTTGGGCACAGCCACCGTGGCCGACGAGGGCCACCACACCAGAGCCACCGCCACGAGCGCAGCTGCGCCGAGCGCCGCGTACCACCAGGACCGCCGATACCGACGACGTGCCTCTGCCACCGGCGGCGGGACGAGCAGTCGGGCGGTCGCGCCCGCGCCGCCCGGCTGCTCCACCGTGGCGTCGATCGTCAGCGGCTGCGTCCGCGAGGCCATCGGCTCCAAGCCGCTGACCGAGAGCCTGGCCGTCCGCACGCCCAGCTCGGCACGTACTCCACGAGCCTGGTCGGCCAGCTCTGCGGCCGAGTGTGGACGCTGGGTCGGTTCATGGGCGAGGCAGCGGTCGATCAGCTGGCGGACCGGCTCGGGCAGCCAGCGGGGAAGCGGTGCTGGGGGTTGCTGCAGCCGGGCCGTCGCGACCGCGACGGGGTTGTCCCCGGAGAACGGTCGGTGTCCCGTCAGGCATTCGTACCCGACCAGTCCCAGGCTGTACAGGTCGCTGGCCGCGGTGACCGTCCTGCCGGCGGCCTGCTCCGGGGACAGGTAGCTGGCAGAGCCCAGGACCAGGCCCGAACTGGTCAGAGAAACGGCGGAAGCCGCCCAGGCGATGCCGAAGTCGGTGAGCTTCACGACCCCGTCAGCCCGGATCAGCAGGTTCGCGGGCTTCACATCCCGGTGCACCAGGCCGGCGGCGTGCGCCGCGCCGAGCGCATCGGCGGTCTGCGCCAGCACCCCGAGAGTCTCGGCAACACCGAGGCTGCCCCGCTGGGCCAGCAGCACGGACAGCGGGGTCGACTCGACCAGCTCCATCACCAGGTAGGCGACGTGGTCCGAGCCGTCAGCGGTCGTCTGCTCCCCGTAGTCGAAGACGCTGACGATGTTCGGGTGCGACAGCCCTGCGGTGTGACAGGCCTCGGCCCTGAACCGGG
>JAJYSQ010000244.1 GCA_021793495.1 Actinomycetes bacterium | reverse complement strand
CGGCCAGGCGCAGTTGGCGCCTTTGATCAGGTCCACGATGATGACCGTATCCATCGCAGTCTCCACGGCCACCCCGCAGGTCTCGCCCTCTCCCTGGCGTGCGTGCCCGTCGCCCAGGGACAGCAGTGCTCCGGCGACGTTGACCCCCAGATAGCAGGTCGCCCCGGCACGCATCTCCGGGGTGTCCATGTTCCCGCCAAAAGCGTCGGGCACCAGGGCGCTGCGCGCCTCCCGGTTGGCCGGGGCGACCCCGACGGTGCCGTGCATCGGGTCCATCGGCAGGTCCACGCCCCACTCGCCGCGCCGTGACTGGAATCGACACGTCCGATTCACCCGGTCCAGCTCCCAGATCCACACGACCTCCGGCAGCGGCTCGTGCAGCATCGCCGTCATGTGGGTAGCGGACAGCGCGCCGAACAGCGGCACCGTGGTCGAGACCGCCCAGTCTCGTGCCGGTGTGATCGAGACGAAGTGCACCGCCAGGGTGTCCCCCGGCTCGGCGCCCTCCACGAAGAACGGTCCTGTCTGAGGGTTCAGGAAGGGGAACTCGCAGACCTCGCTGACCAGATCGTTGGTCGAGCGCACCTGGCCGGCGAAACAGTCCTCGGTGAACACCTCCATCACGGTCCCGGGCGTGATACGACGGACCGGGGCCACGCCTCCGAACGTCCAGGCGTACTCCTCAGGAGTCGGTCGGTACTCGACGACGGTCAGATCAGGCACGGCTGTCCTCCCCGAGCTCCGCTTCACCAGCTGGCCGGTCCAGGTGGACGAGTCCGACCGCGACGATGCGTTCCGGGTTGCGCCGCTGGTGGCTGAGCAGGTAGACCACACCCAGCAGCAGCCACCCGGCGACCACCGGCCCCACGTAGGACACCGGCGGGGTGAGCGGGGCGATGAAGCTGAACGCTGGGATCCCGGCTGCGTTCAGCCACGCTGGGATGAACGCAAGCACCCCCAGCACCGGCACCACGACGTGCAGGAAGATGTTCAGCTGCTCACGATTGCGCAGGAAGTACCCGACGCACGCCAGGTCGACGATGATGTACACGGCCGCGATGATGATCACGATCCCGGTCCCCACCATCGCGAAAGCGTTGCTCGTCCCGTAGGCAAGACCGAGCCCCAGGCTGACGACCGCGGTGAAGGCCGTGGAGACGATGATGGCGACGTAAGGTGAACGGCTGCGCGCTCCCAGCAGGGCAAACGGGCTGGGGAAGACACGGATCCGGCCCATCGCGAAGGCTGTGCGGCTGGCCACGTTCAGCCCCGCGTTGGCGTTGGCCAAGGTCGAGTTGACGATGGCCAAGAACACCAAGACCCAGACGAGGCCGAACAGGGCTCGCGTCACTCCTTCCCAGGACGCCGCGCCGCTGCCTGCGAAGTTCACGAACTTGCCGGGGCCGTACCCCACGGAAGCCGCATACGTGGTGATCACGTACAGCGCACCGATACCCACCGTGGCCAGCAGGACGGCGCGACGCACCGTGCGGTGCGGGTCTCGTGCCTCCTCGGCCAACGGCGCTGCCCCCTCGAACCCAGCGAACGCCAGCACGGTGAAGACCGATCCGGCGATCACCCCGGACAGCCCGGCGTGGCCCTCGGGGGTGTAGCGCGTGGTGAAGACGTTCAACGTGTTGGCCGATCCCGCGTGGATGATCAGCAAGATCGCGATCACCAGGAAGACCGCGATCTCGAAGACCCCGAGGATGGTTCCCATCCGTGCCGACGCCTGGATTCCAGCCAATCCTGCGACCAGGATGATGGCCGCGCCGAGCAGCGCCCACGGCCACCACAGGCCCACCGGGTACGCCGACCATTCCGCGTGCAACGTGCCGGCCGTGGTGAAACCCAGCTGGATCAGGACCAGCGGCGGGATGAGCGCCGCGGCGAGTGCATACGCCCAGGCGACCAGGAACCCGACAGTCGGGTGCAATCCTCGAGCCGCGTACGTCGCCACCGACCCGGCCGCCGGCATCCGCGCGGCCAGCTCCCCGACGCACGTCGCGCAGAGCAACGATGCGACCAGTGCGAACAGCACCGCCAGCGGCAGGGAGCCTCCGGCCACCGCGGCACCAGCCGGGATCGAGGCGGCGATCGCCGCCCCCGGAGCCATGTCGGTGACGCTCTGGAACAACACCTCCCGCAGCCCGATCGCCCCACGCCGCAGGCCGGCAGGTTCGTCCAAGGTCTGGCTCATCACGCCACTCCTCATCCGATTCTATGGTCCGATGTGCGGACCATAGCGGTACCCGGGAACGGTGACAAGACCTTGTCCACAGGGCGTGCAGCACCCAGCCCCGCCAGGACGGGCGGACCGGTGGGGCCCTCAGCGTGCCGGTGACGCCGGTCTCGGTGCCGATCGGGTCCGTGCCCGGGTCGACCGCGCCGGAGGGAGACCGGCGGCTCGGACCAGCGCTGCGCGCAGCTCGTCGGCCGTGATGGTGAAGTGGGCGCTGCCGATCCGCCAGGCCGCTTCGGCGTCGCCGTCGACAACGGCCCGGGCCAGCTGCTGGTGCTGCGGCAACGCTCGGGCATAGACCGCCTCGGTGAACGGTTCGACGGCGAATCCGATGTTCACCTCGGTCAGCAGGGTCTGGCGCAGCCGTACCAGTCGAGGATTCTTGGTGGCCCGCGCGACAGCGTGGTGCAGCCGGAGGTCGGCGCTCTGCGCTGCGGTGAGATCCCGTGCCTGTTCGTAGGCGCGAAGGGCCGCGGCGACCCCGGTCGCATCCCGGGAGTCACGCCGCTCGGCCGCCGTCCTGGCGACCAGCCCCTCGACCAGCCCGCGCAGGTCGAACGCCTCCTCCAGCGTGGCCCACTGCGGCTCCAGGGTGGTCCTGATCGCCTCGGCCGAGCGGGCCGACCAAGGCTGCTGGACGTACGCGCCGCCCGTGCGCCCCCGACGGATCTCCACCAGGCCGGCGGCAGCCACCTGGGCCAGGGCCTCCCGGACCGTGCCGCGGCTGACACCCAGGCGCTCGGCCAGATCGCGCTCGGCGGGCAACCGCTGGCCCGGCAGGAAGTGGCCCAACGCGATCGCGGTCACGATCTGGTCGGCCAAGCGCGCACCAGCAGTCGTCGACTCGATCGGGCCCAGCAGCCTCGTCAGCTCTGGCAGGACCGTTCCGAGGGTCTCGTCGCGCGGGGCAGGATCGCCCGTCGGACCTCGTCGCACCACAAGAGCCCAGCATAGGCAACCGTTCCGACGGCACCCCTGCTGGGTCGGGGAGGCTAGCGGGTCGGCTGTCGGCTCGCCCCCGGCGCGACTCGCCCCCGCTACCCCGTGCTGTCCCACTCCTGGCGCAGCCGACGGGCAGCCTCGCCCGGGTCGGGTTGACCGCAGATCGCGCTGACGACCGCGACGCCAGCGGCACCGGCACGGCGAGCCAGGTGCACGCGGCCGGCACCAACTCCCCCGATAGCCACGCACGGCCAGGGGCTGCCGGCGGTGATCGCGGCAAGACCCTCGAGCCCCGTGGGTGCGGCGGCATCCGGCTTCGTCGACTGCGGCCACACCGGTCCTGCGCCCAGGTAGTCGATCAGCGACGTGCCGGTCCGGCGCGCGGCGGCCACGTCCGGCAGCGTCTGCACCGACAGGCCCAGGTACCCCTGGGGACCCAAGGTCTGGCGGGCGGCGACGATGTCGAGGTCCCCCTGCCCGACGTGCGCCCCGTGCGCCCCGATGGCGTCCACCAGATGAACCCGATCGTTGACGAGAAGTGGTACCCCCGACCCGGACAGCGCGGCCACGACAGCCCGGCCGAGGGCCACGAAGTCCTCGTCGGAGCACGCAGGGTCACGCAGCTGCACGACGGTCACACCGGCGGCGACCGCGGCGACGACGGTCTCCGGCACACCGAACGCACCGCACAGGTCGGTGTCGGTCACCAGGTACAGCGACAGGTCCAGGGAGGTGCGGTGCATCGTCACACCAGCGTGACCCGCGTCGCCAGGTCTCCCGGGGTGAGCGCGGCGAGCTGGTCGAGGAGCTCCACCGCGAACGAGCCCGGGCCCCTGGCGTGCCGCGCTGCCGCATCCGCCGCGACGGTGAGCACCGCCGTGGCGGAGGCGGCGGCGACCAGTGGGTCCGAGACCACCGCCACGAAGCCGGCCATCATCGCCCCGAGGGCGCAGCCCACGCCGGTGACCTGGGTCAGCCACCAGTGCCCGTTGCCGATCCGTACCCACCGCTGACCGTCGGTCAG